>NZ_CP145605.1:6355000-6534616 GCF_036884255.1 Paenibacillus tundrae
TATGAAGAAGCTAGTGGGAACGCTATCATAAACTTGAGGTGACATTGTGGTGAAAGAATCTACCGGGAATCCGAATCAATCTTCATTGCCCGATCGGTATGAGCTAAGGGAGAAGGTCATCGACGCCATCGCCAACACGATGGATCTGTATGGGGTTAATCATACGTTTGGCAAATTGTATGGGGTTATGTATTTTGAGGATCGACCTATGACACTTGAAGAGATGAAGACCTCTATGAACATGAGTAAAAGTAATATGAGCTACGCTGTTCGTTCACTTACGGAGTCACAGATGATATATAAGCTGGAGGAGAAGAAGGATCGTCAGGATCAGTACCTGGCTGAAACGGATTTCTATCGCACCTTTCAGAACTTCTTCGGATCAAAGCTACAGCGCGAAGTGGATGTAATGTTAGAAAGCATCCGAGCAGTCATTCCTGATCTATCGGCGATCATCCTTTCGGAGCATACCTCACCAGAAGACCGAAATGAGGCACTACGTGACCTGCACAAACTTCAACATGCGGAGCAATACTATATTTGGCTTCAGGGATTCGTAAATCAATTGCAAGAGGGTAGCTTCTATCCAAACTCTGCTCAGGAATGAATACCTTACGATAACGTCCGAAATTCCCGATGAAGAGTAGCTAGCCAACTCTCTGTTGAGCTTCACGAATTGAATGGGCGAGGCGCTAACGAACCTAACAAGTCTTATATGACCAATAATGCTGGGATACCAATTATAACGAACCTGAGCGAAGTTATTTGTAAAAGAATGCTTCAAAAGCAGCCAAATCTTCTACTTTATCGTGGAATAACGTCGCTATGATTCGTTAGATATTTAGTTTGTGGAATTTGCTATGAATAGCGTCTCCTCGGTTCGTTAAATTGGAAAGCATCGGAATCAGATGACTTGACGAATCATTATGGAGTTACACGACAACTCAAAAAGAGCTGTCCCTAGCCACTGTATGGCATTGGAACAGCTCTTTTCTTATCTATTATATTCTCCTACGATCCTATCACCTGTTGACCTGTGAAAATATTATTTTTGCGCTGCCGCTTCAATGTCTGCATATGCCCAGTGTGTTGCTGGTACATCGCTGAACGAAGGCGTCACCACTCCAGTTCGTGGTGTGCGATTGAACAGCACATTCAGAACCTTCACGGCTTCAGCACGTGAAAGCTTGTTATTCGGCTTAAACGAACCATCGCTGTAACCAATCATCAAGCCTGCAGACTGAACATAAGCAATCGCATCCGATGCCCACAGGTCTGCTGATACATCCGTGAACGTAGCTTCTGCCTCAATACCTGTTACTGGATTTGCTTGTTGCTGCATCCAACGATACGCAATCGTTGCCATCTGTGCACGGGTAATGGAGCCTTCCGGCGCAAATTGTGTAGTGCTCAACCCGTTCATCATGCCTGCGGATTGAGCTTTCTGAATCTCACTGGTTGCCCAGTGCGTTGCAGATACATCCGTGTAGTTCACACTAGCAGCAGAGCTTGATCCTGCTTCATCAGTCAGGTTGCGAGCCAGCATAGCCGCCATTTGCGCACGTGTTACCAACGCTTCTGGACGGAAGTCTGCCCCAAAGCCTTGAATGTATGGAAGCTGTGAACTTTGCGAAGCTTTCAAGCCATCCACTACGACAAGTGTGAACGTACTGAACTTGGTTACAGTGAACTCAATGCCTTCACTATTATCTGTGAGTTTCACCAGTTTACCTTGAATCAATTCTTTAGTACCGTCACTGTGTTCGATGTAGATCGCCAGGTTGTCCAATGCTTGCTGACGTGCAGCCGGGTCGGTTGGCAAACTATTACGCAGTGGTAAGGTCAACGTAACTTCTCTGCTTTGCATATTGGTTTCAATTTCAACTGGACGGGCGAGTACACGTACATTTGTATTAGGAGCAATCTCCTGAATCAACCGTTCCTTCTTCGCACGCTCTTCTACTTCCTTACGCTCCGATTCCAGTTTCAATGGAACAACGCGGAAGTACAAGTCTTGATCGAACCCAGCAATCGAACTCGTTGGAACTGATATCACGACATTGCCTGTAGAAATTTCAAGTTTAAGCGCACCATCATTCAGTTGCTTAACGGCTGCTTTTGGCAGCTCAATCCTTGTCTCGGACACAGCGTCTTGGGCATCTGGAATGACAATACGTGCTGTGTCTGTGCCAAACTGTTTCGCTTTTTCTACCGATTCCTTCGCAATCGCTTCACTCATCTTCACCAAATCTTTGATTACACCATTCGTTTCAGTTGTACGAGTAATCGGTGTCTTGGTCAAGTTCGTGCCGTTAACACCATTGACATCGACAACAATCTGTTCCTGTTTCGTAGATGGAGCAGGTGTTGTACTTGGCGCTCCAGCAGACGATGTCGGCGTGGACGGGCTAGGTGTTGAAGGATTAGTCGGTGTCGGTGTTGTTGTGTTACCACCATCTGAATCTTTCGCTGTAAAGACAAACTTCAGCGCACGTCCTGGCATCTCATCACTGATCGCTTTATAACGAACCAGCACTGTCACGTTTCGATTAAGATCCAAACGCTGAATTAATTCTAGATCAAGCCAGTTCAAACCCCCATCGAAGGAAATTTCCATAGTGGAGTCTAGGCCAATCAGTTTTTTAGCTGTGTTATCCCCGGTTACATTAGGAGCGGTGAAGAATTGGTCAATGACATATTGCAAGTGCGAAGCACTCTCATATCCGTCCTCTTTATGCTCCAGAACCCATTCCGCCAGTTCCTTTTTGCCTTCATTGCTAAGATCAGCTCTTTTGGATAGATTAAGTGAACCTGAGAAGTCGATCTTTTTGCCATGGAAAAATTGTTCACCACTCAACTGATCTTGCATCGTTTTATCAAGCCATAGATCCATCTTCTCTACCGTGTCAGCCTTCTCGATTGGTTCGAACGGTGCAGAGAGAAGTTCAAGAATGAACTCAGGGTTAGGAATGTCCCCTGCTGATGTTCCTTCCAACCGTTCCTTCACCAATAAATGCAAAAACGTATATGCAAGTACAGGTTTGTTCACTTGGCCGAGATCAAGATAACGCTGCCCGATTTTATGCAGATCCTCTGTCTTGCGATCATTAAAGTGCTCAAGACCATCGGACAAGGATTGGGCTAAAATATCTAGTTTATTCTGAAGAACACTCAGTTCCTTTTGCTCCCAGACTAATTGTGCCTGCACAGCCAGTTCAATCATATATTGAACTTGTGACTCTGTTTCATAGTCTTCCCCTACTTGATAGATCAAGAATTTAGCTACATATTTTTTTAATTCTGGCGTGAAGTTAGAATATTCCTGAGGCAAAGTGATATCTTCCAGATGTTCTATAGCCATGATCATATCATCTGTATCTTCGTCCTCTCTTGCATAATTCACATCACGCAGATTATATTCATTACCATTATCAATATCCGGATTCAAATATTGATCAAAAGCATATTGAATATCTGCATAGGTTAGATATCCTCCATTCGGGCGTTTCTCCAACATATGCATGGCTAATTCATTTTTATCCGTACCAGTTAGCTTATTGAATTCACTGAAATCTAGCGGGAAATTCTCCATCGGTTTGGTCGGATTATTGGTATTGTATGTTTCGACCTCGCTCTGTATATAAGCAATTTTCTCGATTTTATCTTTCATATCTGCTTTCGTCTCAACCCGATTAAGATATGGGGTCAACTCCACTGCAGATTCCGTTTCCCCCATTACACGACTAATTGTCGGGCTTGTCGTGAGCCTCAGTTCGAATCGATAAGCTGTCATTCGTTTCTCTAGATCAGAGGAAGTGAGATATACATGAACGAGACGATAGAATTCTTCTCTTTCGACGGCATCATTAAAGTAATTCACACGTTCTGCTTGTTTCGTATAGAACGCATCAAGCGCAGTCTTGGCAGTTGGCCCTCCGATCTGGTGCACCACATCAAGTGCCCGCATAGCTACTTCCACCATAATCTGAACTTGTCCTTGACTTGTATATCCAGCAGCAGTAGGCGGATCATTCTTTAACAAATAATCGGCTACCGCCTGCTGGTCTTCAGCAGACAGAGATTTAAAATCAGGTGAAACTCCGAACTGCTCATCACTAAAGAACGCTATTGCTTTCTGGATATCCTCTGGATTAGTCCTTCTAGCGGTCTTTTTGAATTCATTATACTGATCTAACCATGGTGCATCTGCGAAGAATGAGTCGAATGCGGATTGCACCTGAGCAATGTCTACGTATCCATTCTCTGGTCTGTTATCAATGATCCAATCCGCCAATTCACCAAGTTCGCTATCATGAACAATCTCGGACATTTTACTCAAATTAAGTACAAATGGAGGAAAGTTGCTATCTTGATGCTGAATATAATCTTGAGTAGCCGTATATACGCTATAAAGTTGGTTTAAGGCAGAACTAACACTTGTACCGTTAACGCCATTAAAAAGCGCTATTTGCGTCGTCATAAAGCTTAGCTTGGTTCCATACGAGACAGAATTACCGAAGTTTGTTCTTGCGTACTTAAAGTACGCTGTGTTGACAAGCAGTGCTCGATCTACACCGCTAAGCAAGCTGTACGAACTGCTCGCATTACGAAGTTGGTTCAAATCCTGATCACTAATATTCAGGAAGTATGTATCCACATCTCCCAACAGTTCATATAAGGAAGTTACTGTTTGCTGAAATGTACTTGCATCCGCTTGTTTCGTAAGTTTAGCCAAATGGTAGATCAGGTTAAAGATATATTCTACCTGGCCATCTTCCGAATACTGGACATTAGGTGAGATGAGATTAATTACGCCTTCGGCAATCTCTAATTTCTGACTATCGGTTAATGAGCTATAGTCATCTGGTAGATTAATGAACCCCGGCTCCTCCAAAATACTCTGCACAGTTGAGATTATACTTGGATAATTGTTTACGAAATAATCATTCCTCTGCTCATTAAGACGCTCACGAGGCGTTAACCCATCTGCACTGGCTACGCCCCCCACATTTATGAGTGGCACCAACATAACTACAACCAACATTAAACTGATAAACCGCTTGAATAACATGTATTCTGTCCTCCTAAGTACGTGTTACTGTTATTGTAGTAAAACGCTCTGGACCGATTCTGAACACGGAGGATGTCCAAAGAAAATAAGACCCGATCTATAATAGATCGAATCTCCCCTATCAGATTAGCGTATACCCACCATCGACAAATAGTGTACTGCCTGTCGTGAACGTGTTAGTCATCAGATAGGTAACGGTATGCGCAATTTCATCATTCCGTCCTACACGCTGGAGTAATGCGAGCTTCTCATAGTCCTTGAAGTGATCTCCTCGCGGGGTGCCTTCTTGCCCTTCCCGCCAGATCGTTCCCGGAGAAACGACGTTTACCCGTACCGGCGCAAGCTCAACAGCAAGTGCTTTCCCCAAACTCTCGATGGCTCCATTACAAGCGGCATAAGAGGCGCCCCCTTCCAAAGGCCGCTGACTGAATCCACCAGACATTAACGTTATTGATCCAGAAGAAGACAAATGTGAAGCAGCGTATTTAGCGGCAAAATACTGAGGCCAGAACTTTCCCTTAAAACAACTTTCAGCCGTCTCCCGATCTGAACTCAGTGACCCACGGGTATATACAGCTCCGGGAGTGAAGAGATGGTCGAACTCGCCCACCTGTTTGAAAAATAACTTCAGTTGCTCCTCATCCTGATTGTCCAACACATAACCTTCGACAGTCCGATTGCCGGACGCACTAGCCGCACCCGCAATCTGCTCCTTTGCTTCTTCCAGTCTGGAGGCTGATCTTCCGGCAATAACGACATGCGCCCCTGCCTCCGCTGCCTTCAGCGCTGTTGCAAGCCCAATGCCCGAGCTTCCCCCAATAATAACGACACGTTGGTTTTGCAATGTATATTGAATCATTCCTCATCTACCCCTTCACATCATTTTTGCTGGTATGCACCAATGATTGTCCATTATTCATGAAATGAAGGATGTTGAATAGTACGCAATTCAATCATACTAAGTACGAAATTTCATACCATGGATCGAACATCGTCAGCTCATCTGGTGTGAACTAAAAACCGATCCTTGGGAACATGTACTATCCTTGGACAGGTTTATTGCATCTCAAATGCAGAAATCAAGTATGATAGAATAACATATATATATAAGTCGAGGTGAATACTATGGATTTACAAGAGCCACGTTTACAAGGGGTAATGACCACACTGGAGACCATTAATGGGAAATGGAAACCGCTCATCTTGTTTATTTTGCTGAAGGAAGGCACTAAACGTTTCGGTGAACTACGACGGATGATTCCCGACGTTACCCAGGGGACATTAACCAAACAGCTGCGGGAGCTAGAACAAGATCAGATTATTGTTCGCACGCTCTATGGTGATGTTCCTCCTAAGGTAGAGTACAGCCTATCCGAACACGGACAGACCATAGGGACTCTTCTGGATGGCATGTGTGGTTGGGGAAAGTCACATCTTGATTATTTGCGTGCAAACAGAGACACGAAGGTCATGGAGTCCTTTATAAACGAACAGTGATTAGAAGAACAGGATGAGCCGTGATATATCTCCTTTCCAAACCCTCTCGCTTGTGTAAGCCCTATCCATCGTCTATAATTTCGTTCAGTTGCACAATTATAAATAGGGCTGAATAGACATTAGAGGCCATACATAATGCACTGATGGATTACCTGATGAAGGAGGAACGGATATGTTACAGCTTTCGGAGAAGCAGGCACAGGATATCGTCGATAAAATGATGCAGGACATCCCGTACAACATCAATATTATGAATGAACAAGGAATTATTATTGGTAGTGGACAGCGTGAACGTGTAGGTTCAATTCATCAGGGAGCTGTTCGAGCATTAACTACAAGAACCATGGTTGAAGTGTGGCAAGATGGCAGGTTAGAGAAAATGGGTACGAACGAACCTATTATCATCGCCAATGAGCTGTTGGGTGTAATCGGCATATCAGGACATCCGGATGAAGTCCGTCCATTCAGTAACATCGTGCGCACTACCGTATCCCTTCTTATTGAACAACGTAATCAACTGGAGAACCTAGCTCATGAGGCTTCACGCAAAAAGGCCTTTTTGGAACGACTCCTTAATCATTCTGGCTCTTATTCACAGAAAATGCGGAAAGAAGCGCTGCAATATCATATTGATCTGCAATTACCAACAATTCTTATATATATTCAATTCCAAGGGGAGGCCTCTCCGTTTAACTCGGAATCCTATAGAACATTGCTGCCTCACTCTTGGTTCACACTTGAGGATGCAGGGGATGCGCAGTTGGTGCTTATTCAGAATGAATCAGAGGTGGATGTGTTCATTCAGCAATTTCAGCAGGATCAACCTCAAGCCCTCATCTCCATTAGTAGGCGAGAAGCCAACATCGCACGCTGTTATGAGCAGGCAAAATCCGCCATGGACATCCTAATGGCACTTCGCCCCGCCTCCCCACTAACACGGTACGATGATGTGCAGTTTCTAGTACGCTTTAGTGCTGCCAACTTAACCAATAACTCCAACATTGTCAGTAAGCTGGAGGACACTGCCGATCTACTTGAAACGCTACGTAGCTTTATCCATCATAGTGGTAGCATGACAACGACAGCGGACGACCTTAACATCCATCGCAACACGCTACAATATCGGCTCAAACGCATACAGTCTATTACGGGTAAAGACCCACGTAACTGGCTCGAACTTATTGAGCTTACTCACGGGTTACTCGCATTTTATCGATAATTTGAGACAACCAAAAGACGGATGCAAAATGCCCCATCATGCAGGCTTCGAATTCCCATCCGTCTCTTCTGATCTTTATTCTGTTATTATCCCATTCTAGGACGGTAGAAGACCAAGCTTCAACACCCGTGCAATGTTCTCCATGGTACGCTCCACATTCGCTGAGCCTTCCTCCAAGAGTTTATTCAGATCCGCTGCTCCTGGCACAATGCCAAACACGGCATCAATTCCCTCTGTGTATAGCGTCTCGATCCCTTCACCTACATAACCTGCGACAGCAATAACTGGTTTTCCGGATTCTTTGGCTGCTTGAGCCACGCCGTAAGGCGTTTTGCCAAACTTCGTTTGAAAGTCAATGCCGCCTTCGCCTGTAAATACGATATCTGCATGAACTAGTTTTTCACGCAAACCTGTGTATTCAATCACGATCTCAATACCTTTGCGTAATGTAGCTTGCGTGAAAATTAGTAGCCCTGCTCCCAACCCCCCTGCTGCACCCGCACCTGGTACATCTCGAATATCCTTCTGCAGTTGTTGTTTCACTACATCTGCATAATGAGACAGGTTTGCATCCAATAGCTGCACCATTTCCGGCGTAGCACCTTTCTGTGGGCCAAATACCCGTGAGGCGCCGTGTTCACCACAGAGTGGATTCGTCACATCGCAGGCAACGATGAACTCCACTTCCTGGAGACGTGGATCTAAGCCAGACACGTCAATATGTGCTAATCGGTTAAGTGAACCGCCACCACGTTCAAGCGAATTACCCTGGACATCCAGAAATTTGGCACCAAGCGCCTCGGCCATACCCGTCCCCCCATCGTTAGTGGCACTGCCGCCAATCCCGATAATAACTTTACGAATGCCTTGATCGAGACATTTCCGAATCAGTTCTCCTGTTCCGTACGTCGTTGTGCGAAGTGGATCACGTGTCTCTGAGGTTACAAGATGAATCCCGCTCGCGGATGCCATCTCAATCGCTGCTGTTGTTCCATCTCCAAGAATGCCATACTGTGCCATGACGTTCTGTCCCAATGGGCCTTGTACCTCTTGATAATGAATAGCGCCACCAGAAGCATCCACAAGCGATTGCACCGTCCCTTCACCCCCGTCAGCCATGGGTACATGGATATACCGTGCTGTTGGGTAAATTTTGCGCAATCCGTTTTCCATCGCAACACAGACTTCTTTGGCTGTCATGCTTTCCTTGAATGAGTCCGGTGCCAGTACAAATGTATTTTCTCTCTTTTCTCCCATTACTCTCACCCCATCCATATGATTAAAGCGTGTTTGGTAAACAATCTCTTAAAGGATAAATCCATATAGTAACGTAGCCACAATCGCCATCGTGCCACCAACTATCGCTTCGTAAGGTATGACACCCATCCGCTGTCGAATTGTCATCTTCATACTGTCAGCAGACACATGAAAATAGTTACCCTGAGGCAGGGAATCGATGACCGTTGCTCCCGTGTGAACCATCACAGCCGCAGCGAGTGGAGCTGTCCCCATGTTCAAAATTGCATCTCCGAATGAACCCGTTGCGAGAATAACACCTGTCGAGGTTGATGCTGTTGCCGCTGCCATCAGAATACCTGCGATTGGTGCCAGGAATGTACCGGATATACCTGATGCTTCTATTAGACTCACAACTTGACCCGATAGATCCGATGCGGAGATAAGTCCTGCAATCCCCCCGGCACCCACCAGAATGAGTACTGTAGCCGTCATTTTGTTAAGTCCCGAAGTTGTATACTTCACAATGCTTTTGCTCTGTCCCATAGCCAGCATACCGATGATTCCCGCAATCGGGAGAATATACATTGCGTCAACTTTGAACGTAGACAGTGCCGCAATGCCAGTAATTGAACCGATCGGATTGATCATGAGCAAAATAATCGCTACCAACGGTGCCACAATCGCTTTCTTCAGTGGTGGATATTGAGAAGTATCCACCTCTCCTTGCTCTGCTTCCTGGTCAGAAACCATTACACCTTTGCCTTTGAGCATCGAAGCTACGATAACGGTTACAATTAATCCGCAGATGGCTGGAATCACTCCAGCCAACATCACGTTGCTCAGATCCAGCTCGAACCCTCGTGCAGCCGCAATCGTATTCGGGTTCGGAGAGATGATATTCCCCGCTTTACCACCGCCGGATAAGGCCAGTAGCAGCGCAAGCTTGGAGATGCCCATTTTATTACCTACAGATAGCGCAATCGGCGCTACGATTAGAACAGCAACAGGAATAAATACGCCAACCGCAGTAATGATCATCGTTGCCAGAGCCAAGGCGAGAATGGCTTTACTCCCACCAAACTTACGTACAATAGCCTGCGCTATGGTCTCGGCTGCGCCTGACTCCATCATGACTCCTGCAAGCACACCTGCAGCTAGTACACGTAGGACGGTGCCCATGACACTTTGTGTACCATTGACGAGTATATTTACGGTCTGCTCTAAATTCGCTCCGCCAATTAAAGCGCCTACAATTGCTCCCAAAAATAAAGAATAGACTGGATTCAGTTTCTTCAGAATCAGTATGATCGCTATAGCAAGTCCTGCCAGTGCGCCGATCCAGCTAATTGTTAAAGGTTCCATTGTCCATTGCCCCCCATGCACTTGTTGAACACGCTTTCATTATAGATGCTGGAGTAGCAAAGATATATTGATGAACAGACGAAATTCATTGTTCATTTGCACAATGCATATGTTGGATAACGGATAACAGATCTCCCGATTCAAACTACAGAATACGCCATGTTACACAAACAGCCTGTTAGCCAGAAATCCATGGCAGCAGGCTATTTCATCTCATATTATTTTCCCACGTCCTGATCGTTGTTTCCCGGTCTGTACTCACTCAACTTCCCCTCATATACAAGCGCTAGTCGTTCACTTTGGCGAAAATCATCCGGGGTCACCAAGGCAGGCAGCTTGTTCCACAGCTTGATTCCGGATCGCTGTAATATTTCTGCTACAAACTGTGAACAAAAGTAGGAGTTGCTAAACTCGACAGGCTCCTTCAGCGTAATGCCAATGACGCCAAGCAGGTTGTACATATATTTCTGGCGGCTACGAATGAAGATATGTAGCACACGTTTCATTTTTTCAACTTCACGTTCTGTCACCTGAAGCTCGTAAATCACACATGTCGTGTTCGGATACTTGCTGTATGTACCTGTCTGGATATCTTCCTTCACAAACCCACCGTTCAGTGGATTACTTGGATGTTTACGACCGAAGCTGTATAGCTCGGATAATTCCCGGTTAAACGAGATCGAGGCATGATTATAGGGTGCTTTGGTGTAACTCTGAATGACTTTGGTAAACAAGGTTCCTGTATTCGTGAGCAGGATATAGATGGAGCGTTGATCGGTCATAACAAAATTTCCCCTTATCAAGTGGTCACTATTCCTTCATAATAACATAGGTACCCTTTTATGGAATCTTATTTTAGATAAGCAGGTGATCCTTCGGTGAGCAGTTCACTATTCACACTAACCTTAATATTCATTGCATTACTCGTCATACATATCGTGTACAAAATCATCGCCAAGCTACAGCCGGACAAAGACTATTCGGGCATCGGCAACAAAATCAAAACCTGGTGGGGCATGCTCGTTATCTTCTGCCTTGCTACACTCTTTAACCCTATCGTTTCCCTGCTCTCCCTTATGGTGCTTGCATTCTTCGCACTCAAGGAGTACTTCTCAATGATCCGCAGTACACGCAAAGCAGACCGCAGGTTGTTCCTATGGGCATATCTAGCGGTTCCCGCTCAGTTCTACTGGATCTATATTGGATGGTATGGGATGTTCATCATTTTCATTCCGTTGTATGTATTCTTAGTGCTGCCTCTCCCACGCTTAATTAATAAAGGAACGGTAGGCTTCCTGCGCAGCGTGAGTTCCACGCAGTGGGGACTAATGCTCATGGTGTTCGGACTCAGTCACCTTGCTTACTTCCCCTTCGCTACACCTGAATATGGGTCGAAGCTGGTATTGTTCTTAGTAGTACTAACTCAGCTTAATGATGTCATCCATTATGTGGTCTCTCTCTATCTCGGCAAACGAAAAGTGGTGCCTACGGCTAATCCGTTTTTGACATGGGAAGGATTTGCTTGTTCCTTGGTCATCACAACAGTAGCCTCTTACTTCATCCATCCGTACCTTACGCCGTTTGATGCAGGATTCGCCCTGTTCATCGGGGTGCTGATCAGCCTCGCAGGTTTCTTTGGCAGTCTGACCGTATCCGTATTGAAGCGGGATCTGCTGATTGGGGACGACAACAAGTTTGATGAACTCAAAAAAAGTTACCTAAGCAGGGTCGACAGCCTTACCTACACATCACCCGTCATGTTCCATGTTGTGCGCTATTTCTTCGATTTTATGTAGCAATCTTATATTCTAGATTCTAGATTTAAGGCTCTATTTAATCCAAAAACAAATCACACCTCCAAGCTAATCAAACCTTCTGAACATAGGTTGATGAATTTGGAGGTGCTGCATTTCTAGCATATTACATTCGTTTAGGCTCATGCCATTTCAAGCGGGCGAGTCCAGAAATACTGTCTATTTCTTCAGCTTAACTTCCTGCTCGGCCAGAACCTCTTGTCCAGCTTCATTCGTATAAACCAACGTTACTTTACCACGTTCACCCTTCATTTCATCCGTATATTTGAATTCCATGAGCTGACCATTATCCTTGATGTAGAAACCTTCCTTTTTGCCGTCTGCTTGATTCTCGTCTGCTTCATGCTGAGTTGCTTCTTGTACTGAATTAATGATTGTGATCTGATTGGACGTCCACCGCAGTTCAGATAACGCGTAACCTTCTGGCACATCTTTTACTGAGTAGCGGAAGCTCTTTGCTTCTGTAAGCTTGTCCGATTGATCGATGTCGATCACAATTCCATCTCCAGCATCTGCTGAGGATTCAGATTGCGCAGAATACGATCCATTATCCTGCTTCGCATCCGCATTAGGAATAGAATCAGGCCCTGCTTCGGCTATAGGCTCCTTCGACTGCGGATAAGCATGCTCCTGTACGGATTCATTATTATTACGAGCACCGCATGCACTCGTTAGCACCATAATGCATATTAACGCAAATATCCAACGTGTCGATCTCATCCATGTTATCTTCATCATTGAATCCCTCCTGTCGTCGATAAGTACGTGTTCAAAAAAGTATTCATTTATTGAACCACCTCAATAACTAATACACGTTATCCTTCCTCATGAAGCTCCATATTATGTAATCCCTATTCGTGGACATAAAAAAAGCCTAAATATCATT
The DNA here is from genome assembly GCF_036884255.1 of Paenibacillus tundrae. Classification (NCBI taxonomy): domain Bacteria; kingdom Bacillati; phylum Bacillota; class Bacilli; order Caryophanales; family Paenibacillaceae; genus Paenibacillus; species Paenibacillus tundrae. The sequence goes on from NZ_CP145605.1 coordinate 6,368,089, forward strand.
TAAGATATTTAGGCTCGTATTAGTTGCATTATCTTCGGCGTAGCAGACATTGAGGCGGCTACACACATGGGCTATTCACAACGCCATATGTTTTACTTGTCATCATATTGAGGCAATATTAAGACCTGCCCCGCTTGAATAGAGTTAGAAGATAGCTTATTTATTTTTTTCAAAACTTCTACGAATACCCGCGTATCCATTTGTTGCGGCTTATACTCTACGGAAAGATTCCATAGTGTATCCCCTTGGGAAACAATGACCTTTTTCCCCGAAAGCAGGTCTTCCTCTCCGCCTGCAAATGCAGTCAACATCGTACTACAACCAATAATCACAATAAGAGAGATGATGGCAATTTTCAATAACAACGGTCGTGCCTTAAGTTGAAGCATTTTTTTTCTAAGCTCGCCCGTACTCCATTGGACCGATGCTGGACTCACCGGTTTATAAATGCTCTGATACGTAGAATGTCTCATCAATTCGTCAACCTCCGAACCTGGCTCCTATTCCTATATGTAACGAGCGCATGATGATCCCCCCTGGACCTTCAAACAACAATCGCGCAATTTGTCTATCTCCGATGTCTTCAGTCATCACGCCTACAAATGCGTAACCCGTTTATTATTTTGCACTTGTTCAAGGGTCAGTACTCCCTCTCACCTATATGTGTAAGTAGGTATCATAGACCTATACTAATCCCTGTAGGTAGGTACATTATACCACTCCATTCTAAACAAATTCTGAACAACATCGGCAGATTTCTATATAAATATGCATAAATCTATCATTTACGCATTATTTCGACGGAAATAGCTAAAAAAAAATAAAAAATTCATGCCTGATTTTCGGCGATAATGTAGGTAAGATTTTTTTATACTAGGAGCATGTAGTTCGATGATCCATTCTCATAAACGTAAGGACGTGTGCCCATGATTGCTGATGATCTGAAAGAACAATATTATCAAGCCCTTCTTGCCAAAGACTCAGAGTATGAAGGACTGTTCTATGTTGGAGTCAAAACAACAGGTGTATTCTGCCGCCCAACTTGTCCAGCTCGAAAGCCAAAATTCGAAAACTGCGAGTTCTATGAGACCGCTCAGCAGGCCTTACTCGCTTCATTCCGACCTTGCCAGCGCTGTCGTCCGCTATCCCATCCCAATCACGTATCAGACGTTGTACGCCTTCTAGTTGAGGCTGTTGAGAATAATCCGGAGAAACGTTGGAAAGAGCAGGATTTCAAAGACCTATCTATTGATGAATCAACGGCGAGGCGTCAGTTCAAAAAGCGCTTTGGCATGACTTTTGTGGAGTATGCTCGTGCTCGCCGTATGGGACTTGCACTTAAAAATATCCGTTCAGGTCATACCGTCATTGATAGCCAGTTATCTACAGGGTACGAATCCAGTAGCGGCTTCCGGGATGCGTTCTCACGCATTATGGGTGCTGCCCCAACCCATGTAAATGATGGCCAAGTGCTCAAAGCGTCCTGGATTGACACCCGTCTTGGCCCCATGATGGCTGTAGCTGATGAGAAGCAACTATATTTGCTTGAATTTATTGATCGCCGTGGGCTTGAACGCGAGGTAGAACGCCTACGGATTCGAACCAAGTCAGCGATTGTACCTGGCATGACTCCGCCCATTCAATCCATTGAGCAAGAACTTGAACAATATTTCGACGGAACACTGACAACGTTCGACACACCGTTGTTCTATTTAGGAACACCATTTCAAAAGAAGGTATGGGAGCAATTATCTTTGATTCCAGCAGGGGAGACACGCTCATATCAAGAGATTGCAATCGCTCTGGGTAAACCGACGGCTTGCCGCGCTGTAGCTCAAGCCAATGGGGCGAATCAACTGGCGATCGTCATTCCCTGTCATCGAGTTATTAATACAAGTGGTGAACTTGGCGGATACGGCGGGGGAATCACTCGCAAAAACTGGCTGCTCCAACACGAGAAACAGAGGTCGTTACAGTAAATTCAGCAGCGCATTTCGTATATAAAGGAGTAAACCAAGATGAACGCCAACAAGCGCACAATCAGAGATAAAGCTGAGCAATTTCATCAATACCACGAGAAGGGGAACCCACTTGTACTGGTGAATGTATGGGATGCTGGAAGTGCACAGACCATTCAATCTACAGGAGCCGTAGCTATTGCTACCGGCAGCTGGTCTGTTGCCGCAGCCCACGGTGAGCAGGATGGAGAAGCTCTGCCGTTCCAGCTGGTACTTGCTAACCTCGCACGCATTACAAAAAGCGTAGATTTGCCCGTAACCATCGATATAGAGGGAGGGTATGGCAGGTCTGCGTCAGAAGTGAAGCAGAATGTAGCGCAAATCATGGATCATGGTGCAGTAGGCATTAATATCGAGGATCAGCTTCCTACTGGCGAAGGTCTGTACACGGTCACAGAGCAATGTTTGAGGTTATCTGCCGCTCGAGAAGCTGCAGAGCAGGCAGGCATTCCTCTTTTTATCAATGCACGCACAGATTTATTTCTAAAGCAGGCTCCAGAGCAGCATAATGAAGCGTTACTGAATGAAGCCATCAGACGATCCCACGCATATGCGGAAGCAGGGGCTAGCGGTCTATTCGTTCCAGGATTACAGCAGTCACAATGGATTATGGAACTGTGTGAACAATCACCGCTTCCCGTCAACGTGATGGTCACTTCCCCGGAGCCTTCACCCAGACAACTGGCTGCACTAGGTGTAGCACGAATCAGCTATGGGCCGTATCCTTATCTGCAAGTGATGGAACACCTGAAAGCGCTCGGGCAACGTATTATAATGGGGTCATAAGGATCATAATGAAAAGGATTGCTCGTAATGCTGGCATTCTCCTCATGAGCAGAAGATGTTTACAACCTTCACCTGTGGTATAATCCCTCTACCTAACAAGTAACAGGAGGCATATATGCTTAACGTTGAACAAAAGCTTGAAATTCTAGAATCGTATCCTCAGCTACAGCGCAAAAATGTTTCGCTGGGGCGTGTAAATTTCCACTACGAGGACAGCGCCTATGAGAAGAAGATTGTAGCACTTCATATTCACCCGAACGGTAATGGTTATATCTATGCAGGGCTGCTGCCAAACTACGAGACGGATGCCAAAGGGTTCGTCAATATTCGTGATTACTCCGAAGCGGATCTGCGCACATTACTGGATGCAACAATCCAAGCGATGTCTTATAATCCAGAAGCAGTTGAAGTGGTTGAGAGAGCCCCAGCTTCAAAAGAATCTGCTCCAGTTACACTCTCGTCAGGCGGCGGAGTCTGGATCAATGAAGAAGGACAAACGCTCACGTTAAAATATGATAATGACATGTGGTGTGTGTATGCCGGTCATGATTTAGAGATGGCTTATGAATCACGCAGTGAAGCTGGCGAATACCTTCATGAGGAAGGATTCAAACCGCAAGCTCAGGCTTAAATTAAAATAAAACAAATGTACTCAAACAAACACGAGGGAGCATATGCTCCCTCGTGTTTTTCTGATCACTATGGATTTCTACGTTTTTATTTCACTATTGCCTACTTTTTGGGTTCGTTGCGTGGGAAACGTCTTTCCCTTCAGGTCTTTCACCAGCTTATCATTAGTCTTTGCTACCTTTTCGTACAAGGGGCACATGTTTCATCATAGGGTAAGTGGATAGTAGCAGACAACCACCGATTGCACCTAAGAGAGTGAATAGCAGGACACTGTTCGTTTCCACAATCCAACGAATCAGTCCACTTAGATCAGACAGGGTAATATATAACGTGAGTCCAAGCGCAATGGTGAAGAATACGATGAAGAAGTTTCGGAAGCCCAAACGTATCCAACTAACCGTAATGAACGCAGAAATACCCAGTATGAAGAATCCCAGCATGAGATCGACCCAATAATAGGAGTACCATTCGTACGCACTCGTATACAACTGACCTGGCTGATACAATGTCACACCCAGTATTCCGCTCGCATGGAGTAAATGCATCAGAACATAAATCACGTTCAGGACAGTAATCCCTCCAATAACCATGCCTGCTGAGTTCAGATAGAACGACTTCATAAACTGAGTTCTTGTGCTGCCTAGCCCAATGGCGACAGGAAATATAGCAACCATCCCTGAAACAGCAAATCCGCATATCCCCCCATACATAGGGCCAAAGGCCGCTGCTGGGAAACTCACATCAAATATAAGTCCTACTGCGACATAAGCTAGAACCAGCAACGAAGTTATTAACGTAAACAATTTAAGAAACCAACGCATATCATCCAGAATCAGTCGATGTGTTCCACGAATTGCATTCATCCTCTCACCCTCTCCGACTTCCGTGTAATGTTTATGAGATAATCTTGTAGTGTAGCTTTCTCAATGGAAAGACGATGATCACGAGCAATTTCCTTCCACTCGGCAGAGTAAGGGGCATCGATCATCACTTTCAACGTTGAGCCAAGTTCAGAAGATTCTAACACTTTAGCATGTTGTACCACCTCACGAACATCTTGAATTGACCCTGTTAGAAGAATTCCCTGTTCGCGTACTTCCTCCATCTGTTGGTGCATGAGGATCTCCCCATCATGAAGTACAATAAGGGACTCACACAATGGCTGAATCTCTTCAATATGGTGGCTGGACACGAGAATTAATCGCGGGTGATCTTCATAGCTGTCCAATAATGCGCGGTAAAAATACTTGCGTTTCTCCGCATCCAATCCGTTCGTCGGTTCATCCAATATGGTAACATCGGCATTACTAGCGAGTCCCAATATCATCTGTGCCGCAGAATTCATACCTTTGGAAAAGGTGGCAATTTTCTTTTTAGTAGGTAGTTCAAACATCTCAATAAGCCGTTCCGCCAAATCCTGATCCCAACTAGAGTGAAAGTACTGTCCGAATCGAACCAGATCCCGCACGGTCCAACTTTTGCCGAGTGGATGCGATTCTTGGATATAACATAGCTGATCCTGCACCTTTAGGTTGTTGTATGGGTTCTGCCCCATTACACGAATTGTGCCGCTTGCAGGACGATTATGACCCGCAATCAAACTCATTAGTGTTGTTTTACCAGCACCATTCCTTCCCCATAACCCGCTGATGACAGGCTCCGTTTCATGTAAATTCAGATTTTTGAGTACGGTGGTCTGTTGATAGCTGTAGCTAACCTGTTCTAATTGGATCATGACTCATCCTCCTTATCTTGCTTGCCCTTAATCAAGTCAATAATCATATCATCATTCATATGAATTCTCCGTGCTTCCTCCAGCAGTGGTCTAATATACTCTTCGTAAAAATGTTCCTTTCGTTCCATTAGCAACATATCTCGCGCTCCCTTCGCTACGAACATGCCTACTCCCCGCTGTTTGTAAATAATGCCTTTGTCCACTAGCGATTGTAGTCCCTTTCGCGCTGTGGCTGGGTTGATATTGTAAAACCGTGAAAGTTCATTGGTGGACGGAACCTGCTCTTCCACCCGTAGTCGACCCTCTACAATATCATCCATAATCATCATCGCAATCTGATGGAAAATAGGCTGTGATTCATCCAAAGTCGATTTCATGCAGATCCAACTTTCGTTATTTAATGATAGTAGTCTGTGTCTGATGTGTTAGTTAGTCATTCAGTTGGTTGGTTAGTTAATTGGTTAGTTACTCATGTAACTAACTATAGTACACGAGGGCAGCAAAGTAAATAGTCAAATGCATAATCATCTTTTACTTTTCAAAAATTAAAACTGCTTCACTAAGATTAACTCGGATTCTTATCCCTTGCTTAACCCGTTGCTAAGCTAGCTCGTTGAATCATTGTGTTCTCACGGATGCCTTCTGCTTGGCTTGATTGAATTGATTAATAAGACCGTCTAACACTACGGACTGCTGAATAACTTCTGGGTGCAGCAGATTCCCATATTTCATCTCAATGGCGTACAGTAATTCCCTAGCCGATTCAATCTGGACGATCAACGCAGTATGTTCCATAGTGTCCCCTCCTTTTGTCATATTTTAGCTGATTATGTCAATCGGTAGGACTATAGTCATATGACATTACTAATTTTTCCAAACTAAAAAGCCCCTGAATAGGCTTCAGAGGCGTCTTCTAATTTTGTTATGTGCTAGGTACCAAATCCATGATCAGCAGGTCTCGCTATTGAGGGGCTTGGAGCTTCGTTTCCAGAGACAGGCTCAGGAGCAGGAATTACGATACTTACCCAAATGCTACATGTGGCTATCAGCAAAGCCAACGTTCTCTTCATTGAGTTTCTGCACCTCACTAATTATATTTTTGTACTGCTGTTTAGCGGTGTCTGTCGCAAAATCCCTGTATTGCTCAAACAGCCCGACACCTCTAAGCATAGCTCTACCACTACAAATTTCAAGTGAAAATTTCAGACTATTTATGACAAATTCAATACCTTTATGGAACTCATCTTTCTTCAGATAATATGCTCCCAAGTCAGCTAAAAGACGTACATATCGATCATCAGTGACTTGTTTGCTGACCTTTCCAATTCGGTTACTCTGTTCCTGGTATGTGAAGTAAGATTTGTATTGCTCCAACACAAAATCGATATTTCCGTTATATCGATTGGCTGCTGTAACGATATCGCACAATGCTGGAAATATCTCATTCTCTCGTGTTGATATATAGTTCAAATAATCAGGCAATACTTCGAACTGCCCTGCCATCAAGCGGTAGATATAACGATTCCCCACAGCCCATTCCTGAAACTGAGTGATGACTAGCGCCTCTTCCTCGTTACACTCTTTCACCCAATTATTCACCGCATAGAGTGACACATACTCGAGTGCTTGATCATAATCTTTGAGCTGATAACAGGCACTACCTGCTGCTAGATATGAATATAAGATATAAAATATGATGGGGCGTTTGGTTTCTTCCGGCTTCTTCCTACCATTCAATTCATAATGAATTGTCGCTTTCACTCTTAACTTTTCAGATAGCTCTTGTACCTTATTCCAACGATGTAGTGCACCAAATGCATTAATAAGCTCATTCAAGGCATCCAACTGATATCGTTCATCCAGTCGATCTACATAGTATTCAAACTGTGCTGCGATGATCAGATTCCGTTGCTGATCCTTGGACAGACCTAGCTTGAACAGGCGGTATTGGCATAAGGCTAACCGCTCCGAGTGCTGCATTTTCTCACTCTCGGCAATCGTTTCGTATAAAAGGATCGCAGGTTCGTGTTTGCCATCACGGTAGAATTCTTCTGCCACTTCAAACAACAAGGGAATATAGGATAGATTATCCATCATTAAGCGGATAACCTCTTCAATACAATTTAATTTATTCAAATCGGCACAACGATGGAGGAATGGCCCTAGTCTCCGCCAGTCAGGAGTCGCATGCACAAAACACTCATCTATGTATAGTTCATAGAAGTGACCTTCTTCTAATCCCATAGCCGCAGTAATTCGATCCAATTGCTGCATAGCAATCGGGCGATTTTTATTAAGAATGTTACTCAGCGTACCTGAATTGATGCCTGATGTGTCTGAAAAGAAGCTAATAGACCTCTGCTCACGCTTAAGATAACTCTCCAAATGATCGCGTATCGTGGTTGTGGACTCCAAACGAACACCACCCTCCAAAATAAAAAAACATAAACGAATGAATCCGCTTCATCACGTTGATGAAATGAATTCCAGATTAATGATATTTTTAAAGTAATTATATGTATTTATTAAGTAGGGGTCAATAAAATAATTTGAACTAATTTGTATTAATTACAATTTAATCCTTTTCTATCGCAATCGTATTCCTTCGATTTTATGCAATAAAAGCTTCAGCCTGATAACCTGAACAGCATAAAAACACGAGCGAAGATCCACCCGTGTTTTCATGACCATTTCTAAGAGAACCTACTCCATTGTCGCTAGACTTATGGCAGTACATTCCCAGCAGCACGATAGATGTCGTACCATTCTTGACGAGTAAGATGTACATCCGACGCTTTAACACAGTCTTGCAAACGTTCAAGGTTCATCGTACCTGTCACGGGCTGCATCTGTGCCGGATGACGCAGCAACCAAGCGATTGCAATCGTTGTGTTGCTCACATCATATTTCGCTGCAATCTCGTCGATCTTCGCGTTCAGCTCAGGGAACTTGTCGCTACCCAAGAAAACACCTTCGAAGAATCCGTATTGGAAAGGAGACCATGGCTGAATCGTGATATCATGCAAGCGGCAATAATCCAAGATACTGCCATCACGGTTAATTGCAGCTTCGTTCTCCATGTTCACATTGATTCCACTGTCAATCATCGTTGTATTCGTAATGCTCATCTGGAGCTGATTAGCGACCAGTGGCTGTTTAACATATTTTTTGAGCAGTTCAATCTGGTTCGGATTCTGGTTAGATACGCCGAAGTGACGAACTTTACCTTCGCGCTCCAACAGGTCAAAGGCTTCTGCCACCTCTTCCGGCTCAACAAGTGCATCCGGACGGTGCAACAATAGTACATCCAAATAGTCCGTTTTTAGACGCTGCAGGATACCATCGACTGAATTCAAGATATGCTCTTTCGAGAAATCAAACATCCCCTTGCGAATCCCGCATTTGGATTGCAGGATGATGTTCTCCCGAACTTGAGGGCTCATCTGCACAGCCTCTGCAAAGATCTCCTCACATTTTCCAGTTCCATAAATGTCGGCGTGATCGAAGAAATTCGCTCCAATCTCCATTGCAGAACGAACAAAATGCTCCGCTTCTTTACCATCTAATGTATTAATCCGCATGCAGCCAACCGCTACAACCGGTACCTCCAGCGAGCTACTGCCAAGTTTAATTGTTCTCAAGATGATTACCCTCCATATTCGGATATTTTGTGTAATTGTATTGCTACAATCATCGTTGATGGTACTTGTCTTCCGTCTATGATTGTGACATACATCTGCAATCGGTTTCAATGGGTTTTTCGAATTCTTGTATGGAAAAATGGCCGTTTGTGACTAACCATGACGCACCGCGCGGTTATTCTCTAATCTTCTTCGGCTTGTACTTCTTCTGGGACGATCACCTTCATATACTGAGGAAGAACTTGAATCTGGATGGGTAGTGATGGCCCTTCCTCTCCATCTACGTTGGTTCCAATTGGCTCATCAGATGTCACACGTACTTCTTTTGCAGTAAAATACTCCACATCTTTATGGTCTTTCAAGCTACCGAACAGTAAGGATGTGCCCAAAGTCAGTGTGTTAAGCATACTCATATTCCGGATCACAAAACAATGAATAACCCCATCATCCACCACCGCATCTGGAGACAGCTTCTCGAATCCACCGACGGAATTGGTTAGCGCAGCGAGGAATAAGGGAGAGTCGCCCTCCCAGATCTGACCGTCATGTTCAATGGTGAGCCGTTTCGCAGGGGTATTCACCAAGTCCTTCAGGCCTTCCTTCAGGTAGGCAAATGAACCCAGCTTTGATTTTTCTTCGGATGAAACAGAGGACAACGCTTCGGCTAGTGAACCTGCTGCTACAACATTGGCAAACAGACGTCCATTCATATTCCCGACATCCACCGCACGCACTTGATTCGAACTCAGCCCGCGAATAGCTTCTTCCGGATCAAGGGGGATATGAAGTGCTCGTGCAAAATCATTGACCGTACCCAAGGGTACGACGCCAAGCGTAGGACGGTGATCCTGATCCATCATGCCGTTAATCGTCTCATGCAGCGTCCCATCCCCTCCAATTGAAATAACGAGATCACATCTGTTTTTACATGCATCTAGACAGAAGTTGGTCGCATCTCCTTCTTGAGCCGTTTCGTTGATGACAACCTCATACTGCTGTGATACCAAAATTCTCTTGACCTGGGATACATACTGCTGAGCCTGTTCTTTACCGGACGATGGATTACTGATAATCATGGCTTGACGCATACTCGCACCTTCTCCTCCAAATGGGTATTTACCTATCTTTACCCCTTCTTAACGGGCATTGAATTACGATGGAAGCGGACAATTAAATTTTTTTGAGCAAAGTGGCTTAGAAGTGTGCAGTGTAAGGTACATTCATATAAAATAGAACTAGAGTTATTGGCTTATTCTGAATAAGGTGTTCCTTTTTTCATATGATGGGTTAATAACTAGGGATGTGTGCATCCTGATCTCTCTATATCATGACGATAAAGCTTGAACTACATAGAAGTTATACAAACGAATGGCGCATCATCAATTCATAGAATCGGAGGGAACCGTATTAATGAGAAGAGTGACTCTACTAGTTCTACTATTTATTCTAAGTATTGGCTCAGCCGGCCAGGCTTTGGCGTACCCAACCGGCGAATCAGGCAACAGACTTATTGAAGACCCTGCACTGGAAGATGGCTTGAAACTTATTTTGAACAAACCGCTGGATGCTCCCCTGACCGTAACCGATCTGCAGCAACTCACTGTCGTAGATCTGAGCAATGCAGGCATTCAAAGTATAGCAGGGCTTGAACAGGCGTCTAACCTGACGCATCTGCGACTATACGGTAACGAGATTGAGACGCTGACACCGCTAACGCATCTGACCCAGCTTCGAGAGATTGATGTACGGAACAATTACATTACATCTATTGATGCACTTGCAGATCTGAAGGATCTCGGACGACTCTTGATTAGCAACAATTCAATTTCTTCTATTGATGTTATTGATGAATTCACCCGGCTACATACGTTCTTTGCTAGTGGAAACCAGCTTACAGATATTACACCGCTGACGGATCTGTCTGATCTAACTTGGGTTGAGCTGGCTAACAATAAGATTGAAGATATCTCTCCACTTGCACATTCCACCAAGCTGCAGCAGTTAAATGTAGCGAACAATCGAATTCAGCATCTGGACGCTCTCGCTGATCTGCCTAACACCCTCCATAAACTCAATGTAGCGGGAAATGAAATTTCAGATCTGACGCCCATTGAACATATGACAGGAATACGGACGCTCGATATTAGCGGCAACCAGATCCAGCATCTACATGCTATTGCAGATATGCACCATCTAACCGAGCTGAACGCTGAATCGAACCAAATTTATGACCTAGAACCACTAGCGTCATTGACGCAGCTCAAGGCGCTCCAACTAGCCAATAATCGGGTGTGGGATCTAAGCCCAATTGCGGGGCTCTCTTTTACTCGGGCAGATACGACGAACACCATCACGGATATCAACGCTTCGGTATCCTTTGCTACGAATGTGCAGACCTCGGTTAACGAGAGTGAATCTGGGGGGCTGACGGTACAGAATAACTACTTGGATGTAACCAGCGGCAGTAACACGATGCGCTTGTTGAACCAGATGAATGTACGGGAGCAGAAACGAACCCCTCAAGGCAGCTTTCAACGCTTAGTTGAAGGTTCTACGACAGCTTATGTGGGGGATCAGGCATACGCCCTGGATGCAGCACCTTTCATTGATGAAGGTCGGACTTACGTTCCTTTACGCTTTATCTCAGAGCAGTTAAATGCCCATGTGGACTGGAATGCCGCAGCGCATGAGGTTACCATTACACAGAATGATCAGACCATTCATTGGAACGCTGATAACAAGCAGGTACGGGTTAATGATCAACTAATGATGAATGATGCACCTCTGTTAATGCGAAACGGAAAAGCCTTCGTCCCTGTGCGATTTATCTCTGAGCAACTGGATACAACTGTCGGCTACATTGCCAGCAGCAAAACGATCCTGATCTTCGAGAATAAGCAACCATTGGTCAGAGAACAGTCTCAGCCTTAAACGAACTCATATATATAACATTTTGGCTAAATGCCAAATTCGACGCTGAGATGCCGCCAAGCATCCTTCGTATTCAAAAGCGTACTATTTGAACAACTAAAAAGGCCTTCCCGGGTATCGTTCCTTAACCGTTAGTTGGAACCATACCAGGAAAGCCTTTTTTCAATTATTCGAAAAAATGAATACCTCCAACGGTCTGTCTATACTTATTCAATGGTAACCTTTAGACGACTTTCGGCTCCAACTATGCGACGGCTTAAGGGTTATTCGCTAGGTAGTTTCTCAGCCACTGCAAGGCCGGACGTTCCGTACCGTTGCTATTCACCAGGTGGGATCCATTCACCCACGTCTGTCCTTGATTATATCCCCACAGCGTAATGCCCTTCACGCCTGAATGCTTCCAGAGAATCGGGAATTTCTGCTGATAGCGTTGCAATTGCGTGTTGTCGTCACCCGTCATATCCAGCTCAGACACATAGATTGGCAACCCTGTTGCCGCCAGCTTGTTCAGAACAGTCGTCATGGTGCTAGTTGATACTGTATCCATATTGAAATAATGTCCTTGAATACCGATGCCATCGATCAGTCCTCTATTTTTCAAAAGGTTGATAATCTGGATATATTGGTCTGCTTTGTTCGGATCATTAATGATGCCATATTCGTTGATAAGTAACTTGGAATTAGGGAAGGCTTGTCTCGCCTGCTCGAAAGACCAGATCACCCAATCCCACCCGGTAGCTCCATCCCCACCAATCGCGTTGCGGTACGAAGGCTTCGCATGTAGCGGTTCATTCACCACGTCAACAAAAGCAGCTTTGGAATAGCGCTGACCTGCTGCCTTGATCCATTGGAGTACTTCCGCTTTCTGATCCGCAGCCGAGAGTCCACTAACCCAACCTGGCTCCTGACTTCCCCAGACAAGGGTATGGAATTTGAATGGGAAGCCATTATTATTCGCATAGTTATAAGCCAAGTCTGCCTGAGACCAGTTCATTGAATTCCGGGTTCCCTCTACAGCACCCCATTTGGTGGAGTTTTCCGGCGTCACCTGATTCCAGTAAGGACTGAAGTTGGAGGGAATGCTGCTTGCAATGATATTTCCAAGAAATTTACTTCCTTTTGCCAAACCAGCACTCACACTACCGACCGCTACGGACGTAGCCAATACACCTACTAATGCGAGCGTACCCACTGTCTTGAACCACTTGGATTTAAACATGTTTTTCCTCCTTGGTCATTTATTGTTAAGCGCTTACAAAATCATCTTACTGGATAAATTTGGTTTAAAATACCTACAAACTATACTATTTACTTCAATAAACATATCGTTTGCACTTATCGGTGATCAGGATCACCCTATCCTAATCGAACATAATTGTTACATACGGGTTTACATTCCCTTAATGTTTATCTAGTATAAAATGACACATATCTTTACATACACTAGATAACAAGGGAGATTACAACATGCGCAAATTTTCAACGAAAGGTTTCGCCGGATGGTCTTTATCATTCCTCTTATGTACCTCCATTTTGTTCGCTCCATTCACTTCAGCCCCGGCTGAAGCAGCCGAATCAGCAAAAGAAACTAAAATTACGTTGCTCGGCACATCCGATATTCATGGGCGTTTTATGCCATGGGACTACGCTCTCGACGGTCCAAACCCAACGGGAAGCATGACACAGCTCTATACCATCGTTAAAAAAGTTCGTGCTGAGAATCCTAACACGATTCTGCTTGATGCAGGAGATATGATTCAGGATAACTCTGCTGAGCTATTCAATGATCAACCGCAATCTCCCATGATGGTCGCAATGAACGAGATGAAATATGACGCATGGGTCATGGGCAATCATGAATTCAACTTTGGTCTGGATGTGTTGGAGAAGATTTCTTCCCAATTCAACGGACAACCTCTCGTAGGTAACATTTTCAAAGAAAACGGCGACCGCTACATGCCTGCTTATACGATTATTGAGAAGGATGGCATTAAAGTCGGTGTCATTGGAATGAACACACCGATGATTACTGAGTTTGAGAAAGGCACCGATCACTTAGATGGCATTATTGTTAAAGATCCTGTCGAAGAGACCAAAAAAGCCATTGCTGAGCTTAAAGGCAAAGTAGATGTCATGGTTGGACTTATGCATATGGGTCTCGACAACGAGAACGGCAATCCGGGAACCGGAGTAACTGACATCGCTAATGCGAACCCTGAGCTGGCGGCTATTTTTGCTGGACACATGCATACTCTAATTGAATCGCAAACGGTAAACGGCGTATTGATCTCCGAACCGAACAAATACGGATCACACATCTCACGAATCGACCTAACCTTTGAGAAAGACGGCGACAACGTTGTCTTGAAAAGCAAAGAAGCTCAGGCTCTCGCTGTAAAAGCAGCAGATGGTACCTACGAGGTATCTGATGCAGGGCTTGAAGAGACATTGCACCCGTTCCACGAGTTCGCTCGTGCAGATGCTAACATCGAGGTTGCTGAATTAAAAGGAACTAACCTGGTACCTGCCGATGAGATCAAAGGCATTCCTGCTGTGCAGGTCCAGGAGACCCCTTTATCCGACTTCTTCACTGAAGTCATGATCCATTACAGCGATGCCGATGTGGTTGCACACCAGATTGATAACGACAAAGCCAAGCTAGATATTGGCCCGATCAAGAAAAAAGACATCGCCTTCAACTATCAATATACCTTCGGTGAAGTCACTGTATATGAAGTCACGGGACGTGACCTGAAGGATTACATGGAGTGGTCTGTAGGATACTTTAACTCGACACGCCCAGGAGATGTAACGATTAGCTTTGATCCGAAGCGCCGTGCTTCCAAGTACAGTACGAATGATTTCTTCGGCGGCGTAACCTATGAGATTGATCTCACCAAGCCATACGGTAGCCGAATTACTAACCTCAAATACAGCAATGGTGAAGCAGTCAAAGAACAAGATACGCTTAAACTCGGCATGAATGCTTACCGGATGGAAGCGTTAATTGCGAAGGGCGGCGCACTGGAAGGGCGTACGTTCAAGCAGCTCTGGTCCTCTAAGGATGCTTCGGCATTCGGCGAGATTCAAGGTACCATTCGCAACCTGTCTATAGCCTACCTGAAAGATGTTATGAACGGTGTTTACGAACCGAAGATTCAGCACAATTGGACCATCACTGGTGTTGACCTCACTGCACCAGCACGTGCAGATGTTGTAGAGCTTATCAATGAGGGCGTAATGTCTGTGCCTAATACAGAAGATGGAAAATACACCAACATTGCCTCCATTAACATTCTGGATGCTGTGACGCAAGAAGAGATTGATGCCCTATCTGCCAAAGCAAACGTAGATGCAGCACAATTCTCAGGTGTAACAACCAAAGGTGAGTTCTATCAGAAGTTGAACGCAGCTCGTAAAGCAGCGGCTGGAAACGGTGAGGGTACACCTACACCTGCACCGGAGAAGCCTGTCACACCAACGAAACCGAAGCCAACACCAGAACCAGCTAAACCAGGCAAACCTGCTACTACACCAGGCTCAACGAAGCCTGATACGGTAAAAGACAACAAGGTTAAACAAGCCAAAGTAACCGCAGCTTACCTGAATGTTCGCGCTGGTGCTTCATCCCAAGCCAAGATTGTCACGACTGTACCTAAAGGAACCATTCTTGAGGTAATTAGCACAGAGAAGTATGGCTGGCTGAAAGTGAAATTGGATGGTCGCGTTGTCTATGTATACGGTAAATATGTAAGTATGTTGAAATAATCAAAAAAACTGCGCAATCTATTATATATTCATGCTGAATAGGCAACGAGGAGCGCTCTATCCTCCCACAAGACTCAATGTGCTAGAAAGCTAAAATCTCAGCAAGCATCCACGCAAACCTATCTTTTTAGCATATCCTATCGATAAAGACGATGGGAGGACTACTACGATGTTTAGTGTGTATATATTGCAAAGATGCAAATTAGGAGCTCATGTACGAATATATCTAAATTCCAAGTCTATTGAGGGAATCTATGCTGGCTTTGCCTTTGATTCAGTCGTGATCAATAAGAGTGATTCGCTTGTCTATGTCCATCCCCGCATGATTTCTGCTGTGCAGGTCATATTCCCAAGAAAAAAGAAGCGGAAAATCTAGTTTCCGCTTCTTCTTTTTGCTTCTCTTTCATGCGTTCTTTTTGTCTTGTCTTCTTTAGATAACGTCTATTGCTGTAATTTGATTGACTGGGAAATAAGCAGTCTCATTCACATTAACAAATCTATTAAGAATAAGCACTCCATTGTTCAGTCCGGCATATTTTCCGGTATGCGTTTGCCCTTGAAAGTGAACTCTAATATTAGCACCCAATCCCAGTTGTTTAATAATTGATACGATAGCATAGTTGTTGTACGAATTCCCGTTGTTGTATCCCATTAAAATCATCCTCCTTCTGTTTTATAGTTTCATAGTATTCTCTATAACTCTATCTTTCCTGTGCAGAGTTGCTAGGGAGGAGTGGATTTAATAGTATTGGTCACACTCCACTAGAGACAGTATCTAATAAATCAAAGGAGATCCTCTGCTTGAGCAGGGGATCTCCTTTCGTTTAATTTTTAACGATTACATCTGAATTACATCAAATATTCCGTTAACGCTCCAACATATCGAGTATAATAAGAAGGTATACGCAAATAGTACGGTGTAATGCTAATATGTAGTATTCAAAACTAATGCAAAAGAGGTTAATCATGAGCAAGCAACAATTTAGTGAGTTTCAGCTTGGAGAAGAAATTTTACGAGCACTGGACAGTCTGGGCTATGAGACAGCAACTGAGGTTCAGTCCAAAGTCATTCCAGTCGCCCTAGAGAATAAAGATCTGGTCGTCAAATCACAGACAGGTAGTGGTAAAACGGCTGCATACGGCATCCCGCTCTGTGAACAGGTCGATTGGAACGAGAATAAACCGCAAGCGTTGATTCTAACCCCTACCCGCGAGCTGGCATTGCAGGTTACCGAAGACATTACCAACATCGGCCGTTTCAAACGCATCAAGGCAACCGCACTATACGGACAATCGCCTTTTCATGTCCAGAAGGCTGAGTTAAAACAACGAACTCATGTCGCTGTAGGTACGCCTGGTCGGGTGTTGGACCATATCGAACGCGGAACACTGCCACTGGATCGAATCGCCTATCTGGTCATTGATGAAGCCGATGAGATGTTGAATATGGGCTTCATTGAGACGGTGGGGGCTATTATTCAGGCATTGCCTCAGGAACGTGTAACGATGCTCTTCTCCGCGACCTTCCCAGAAGATGTAGCCAATCTATCCCGTAAATACATGAAGGGCCCGGTGGAGATTGAGATCAAGGCAAGCGGACTGACAACTGCCACGATTGAACATGCGGTTATTCATACTTCTGAAGTGAACAAAACGGCGCTGTTGCAAGACTTATTCATCGTGGAGAACCCGGATAGCTGTATCGTATTCTGCCGCACGCAGGAGAATGTAGACAAGCTGTTCCGCGTGATGGCTGACCTCGACTATCCAGCAGATCGCATCCATGGCGGCATGGAGCAGGACGAGCGAATTGAGGTCATGAATGCCTTCCGACGTGGACAATTCCGTTATTTAGTTGCGACGGATGTAGCTGCTCGGGGTATCGACATTACCAATATCACACATGTAATCAACTACGATATTCCGCTCGAAAAGGAAAGCTATGTTCACCGTACAGGCCGTACTGGGCGTGCAGGTCAGACGGGTAAAGCCTTTACCTTCATCACGCCGAAGGATGGCAGACGCCTTGCTGAGATTGAATCCTATATCGGATTCGAGATCCCGGTGATTAAGGCTCCATCTGAAGATGCGGTAGATCGCCGCAGAGAAGAATTCGAGAAGCGGCTTAAGATTGTACCTGAGCGCAAAAAGGACAAACGCGAACAATTGAATCAGCAGATTATGAAGCTGAACTTCAATGGGGGCAAGAAGAAGAAACTTCGTGCTGTTGACTTCGTCGGAACCATCGCCAAGCTTGAAGGCGTGGGTGCAGACGATATTGGCATCATTACCATTCAGGATAACGTAACAGATGTGGAGATTCTGAACGGCAAAGGGCCACTTGTGCTTGAAATGATGCAAAATACAACGATCAAAAAGATGCAGCTCAAGGTTCGTAAGGGCAAGAAGTAAAATAGTAACCGTGTAGAATAGATACAAAACCATATAGGGATAGCGGGCTTGATACCAAGCCTGCTATCCCTATTGTCATGTGATGGTGATATGGAATTGCGTTATATAGCTGGTGATGCAGTGTTATATGTACCCGTCTCCGTTAAATCGAGTTTAGTATGCATTATTGTAAATACAATGCCGCTATCTCTGCCATTGGACAACACCTTCAGCCCATGCCCGCTCGTCCTGCTCGTTCTAAATAAAATGTCGCTTTGTTCATTAATGGATGTATTGTTCACTTGTCATCGAGTTTAGCCCAACTAGAATATAATTGAAAGCGCTATATTGATCTTTATTCTATCGGGAGGTGTATGTAATGGGTAAAAGGCAAGCTGTCTGGTGTCTAGTCTTAGCACTCACGTTCACCCTGTTTGGTCTTCATCCAGAACGAACAAGTGCAGCAAGTGTCACGATAACCAACGGAACCGACTGGCTGGATACGGCGGACAATCCCATCCATGCCAACAGCGGCAACATTCTGCAGGTAGGCTCGACGTATTATCTGTATGGTGAACATGCAGTAGGCGGCAAGTTCGACAGTGTTAACGTCTACACCTCCACGGATCTGAAGAATTGGACATTTAGCAATGCGATCCTGACGAAGGATTCTGCAACGGAATTGGCATCCAGCAAAATCGAACGTCCCAAAGTCATCTATAACGCCGCCACCTCCCAATATGTGCTATGGGCACATTATGAGAACGGAACGGATTACAACCTTGGGCGTGTAGCGGTAGCGACAAGTAGTACACCGAATGGAAAATTTTCGTATGAGGGCAGTTTCCGCCCACTCGATTATGAATCCCGTGACATGACCGTATTCGTAGATACGGATGGCACAGGTTATCTGGTTACTGCTTCCCGTAAGAATGGCGGGGCTAATGATACGATGGCCATTTTCAAAATGAATGCGAGCTACACCGGAATTCAATCCTTCGAAGGCTGGCTATTCGAGAATGCCTATCGCGAGGCACCTGCCGTTGTGAAAAAAGGAAACCGTTATTACCTCTTCACCTCCCAAGCCGCGGGCTGGTATCCGAATCAAGGAGCTTACGCCACAGCGACGTCTATGACAGGGCCATGGACTTCCCTTACACCATATGGCAATCCATCGGCCTTCGGCTCGCAGATCCATGATATCGCCACAATTACAGGCAGCAGTACAACATCGTATATCTATATGGCAGACCGCTGGAATCCAATGAACCTCGGAGAACACAAGCATATCTGGCTGCCGCTAACCTTGAATGATTCGAACGGAACGGCATCGCTGGAGTGGTACACCACATGGAACATTGATGCAGCTACAGGCACAGTAACCCCACCCGCTCTGGTCAATCATGCTCAAGGCAAAACGGCTACTGCCAGTTCGACAGCCTCCGGTTCATCTGCATCCAACGTCAATGACGGTAACTACCAGACTTCATGGGTAGCTTCATCCAACAGTTGGCCGGCGTGGTGGCAGGTGGATTTCGGCGCTCCGAAGACCATCACGGAGATCGACACGTCTTGGTTTATGTATAAAGGCTCTGAAGGGTATTACAAATATAAAATCGAGATCAGTAACGATGGTATTAATTATGCTTCACTAGATCGCACCAACAACCTGACCTATGGTTTCACGACTGATGCGGTGCATTTCACTGCTCGTTATGTACGAATTAATATGGTGAATGCCGTCTTATGGAACAATCCTGGCAACTGGTATACGCCAACCTTACACGAGGTCAAAATGTTGGGACCTGCTACCCCTGAAACCACCGGGTACAGCCGTTCAGTTCACACAACTATCCGGACCGATATATCCGTCATGCGAATTATACAGCTCGTGTGGATGCCAACGTCTTACCGGTACTGGACTCCCAGTTCCGTGTTATACCTGGCCTTGCTAGCTCCACAGGAATCTCGCTGGAGTCCGTCAACTTCCCTGGCTACTTCTTAAAGCGTAATGCCAGCAACAAAATTGTGCTTGAAGCTTATACCAATACCGCCGCCTATAAGGGAGATGCCACGTTCCTAAGCAGCCCCGGCTGGGCGGATAACAGCAAAGTGTCGTTACAATCCTACAGTCAGCCCGGATATTACATCCGGCACTATGATTATGTACTGCAACTCGATGCCATCAATGCATCCAGCAGTTCCACCGTGAAGAGTGATGCCACGTTTACCCGCACGAACTTCTAGCCGTTTAGCGGTATATCGTATTTAGAGATACATCCGTAGCATACAAAGATCATTATGCTCACATGAGATACACGGAGCAACCATCTACACTTTGCCGAAAAAAGGTTTCTAATCAGGCACACCGCCTGAAAAGGAGCCTTTTTTTCTCTGCGCTTCACCCGCTATGAGATGTGATTCTACAACTCGTTCTCATAACGTGAACGCTGGTGTAATCATGGCGTAATCGCCACCCAAGCAATCGGCCGGGGCACCACTGAACCAATCATTAATTTATACATTTCATCAACCGTGATATCACCTGCTGCAAATTTATGTGGATGACCCTTTCCCAATTACACTCACCCTTTCTTCCCTTTCCCTAAGCATATCCTTCGGTTTACAAAGCTTGATGGGACAAATATAGTTTGTATAAGAATATACACTTGTCTATTATAAAAAAAGTACGCACTTTAAAGTGCGTACCTCTATCCAACCATAGAATTATCTTAGATAAGTCTAGATGGTTCTAACTTCATTTAAAATCTATTTTGGAGCATAGCAAACTCTAGTCCGAGTTACTGTGCGTATCCTGCAATAAAAAGGTGTGAATGCATGTCAACCTATCAAGTCATTCCGATGATCTATCATTCCAAGGAACAGATTGAGGCAATTATCTCGCTCGAACAACAATGTAAACAACTGGATTCCGAACATCTTAAGGCAGATCTTGATCATATCAGCAAAAAAGACGGAGACCACGCGCTCCTCTGTTATCGCGACAGCGAATTGGTTGGACTCCTCAGTTGGTATGCTTCAGACGCTGAGACCGGAAGTATAAATGCCATCTTACATCCAGAGCATCGTCGCCAAGGTGTGTTCTCTAGCTTACTGAAGCAAGCCATTCTCGACATGACACCACAGGGTATACATCAGCTCAGCTACCGTATTCCTCAGGGTTTATCTCCAGGAATCCACACGGCTGAATCACTCGGAGCAGTGTATGATCGTGCGGAGTACGTCATGCAGCTTGTGACTGAGATCTCTCCTATGGATGAGCTGCCCAAACTTACTTTGCGTGTAGCAGAAGCTCAAGATTGGGATTTTATGATCACCTGCTCATCCCAAGCCTTCGGTGATTCAGAGAGCTGGACTCGTGAATATTTTATGCAAACGAATGAACCTAACCGAGTAACCTATATCGCTTATCAGGCTCAACAACCTGTAGGATTGGTAAGGGTCAACTCCATCAATGCCACAACTGCATTTATTCATAACTTCTGTATCTTACCTGCTTATCAGGGTCGAAAGCTGGGACGTGCTGTGCTTACCATTCTGTCCGATCTCTTGAAGAAGCAAGAGTATACGGACATTCGACTGTCTGTTGTTACGGAGAATGAGCGCGCTTTGAATCTGTATCGAAGTGTTGGTTTTGAAGTGAATACCGAGTATCACTATTATAGGGGCAGCTTGCTATAGATAGTTCAGAGAGACCCATCTCCGTTAGGGAGGCAGGTCTCTTTTAAGTATAGGCTTCCACCCCAAGGTACACATTCCAGATTACAAGAATTACACTTAGACATATAGCGAAGCCAATATTCCATTTCGTTCTCACGCGGAACGCGGTGTACCCCATCAGCGCAATCATGACCACACTGAAGATGAGGACTGAAACGTTGTTCCGAAAGATGGCTATCATGATAAGCAAAATGAAGGTAATGATCGTTGTCACCTTATTCAAATTCACCCTTCTCATCTCCTTTAACAATATGTTGTATCACTTATAATAATTTACATTTGTTAACAATAATCCATAACTTTATGATCTTACTGAGAAAATGAGGACGAGTTGTCACAACGTTCTCTTCACAGATATTGCTTTAGACTTTTCTCCAGCATACTTCGTACCATTTGCTTCAATTCTACTGGAGCCACAACCTTCACTTCTGGTCCATACGCCAGCAACCCACGCGCTGTATATGGCAGCTCATCTACGGGAATCGCACCTTTCCATTCCTTATCCTGCACAGACTTAAATACGACATCAGACGAAGCTTGCCTTACACCCGCATCAGTGAAATGTAGCACGACCTCCACACGTTCACGTTCATCCTCCGTACGCAGCCAATCATGCAGGTTCGGGATAGATTCATCCGTTCCATCCGTAATCTGAAGATCACTCATGCGATCCACACGATATAGCAGCACTCTCTCCTTATGGCGTGCAGGCATGTACCAGTACCCACGATCATAATAAATGCCGATTGGAAAGACCTCTACTGTTTTCTGTCCATTACGGGAAGAATACTGGAAGGTAACACCTCTCTTCTCCACCGCTGCGTCCAACATTGTAGTTGTCATTGGCTGAGCATGCGTCGATGCATGTGGCTGAAGAAAGGTAATATGTTCTCTCATTCGCATCACGAGATCCTGTACATCCTGCGGCAGACTCGAAAAGTACTGCTCTGCCAGATGTTCTCGCACCGATCCATAAGGAAAGTCTGGTACTTTCTCCAAATATTCAAGCATTAGAAATAAACCTAATGCCTCGTTCTGATTGAGCTGGAGGGGTGGCAACAAGCGATTTGGTAAAACCTGGTACCCTCCTTGTACACCTACCTCCGTATATAGAGGAAAGCCCATCGACTGCAACGCATCCAGGTCACGTTGAATCGTACGAATAGATACTTGGAACCGCTCAGCCAGCTCGCGAGCCGTAAATTTCCGCCTAGAATCCATTAGTCTCATGATGGCAAGTTTGCGATTATTCATCATTTCCCACCTTTAATTACGTCAACTTTTGTCATAGTTAAAGTGTATCATAACGTTAAGAAGAAGGGAGCGATGCATATGTCAGATACTAAGGTTATCTTGTATGTTGCAATGAGTATGGATGGATATATCGCAAGACCAGATGGTTCTGTAGATTGGCTGATGGATGTGGAGGGAGATGGAGGTGACAACGGATACGCAGCATTTTATCAAGACATCGGTTCCGTTGTCATGGGACGTGACACCTATGAGGTGGTGCTCACGCTAGCTGAGGATTTTATGTATGCTGATCGTCCAACATATGTCATGTCCCGTTCCAAGCAGCCGCCAGCTCCACACGTTGAATTTACAGATGAGCCAGTGGAACAGTTAATTACTCGACTTAAGGCTTCTACAACAGGGCATATATGGATTGTTGGCGGTGGGAAGCTAGTTCAATCGGTGCTGGAGCAGCATCTATTGGATGAGATCGAAGTCGCGATTATTCCGAAAATTCTGGGTGAAGGCATTCCGTTATTCCCCAAAGGCACGGTACCGAGTCTGTGGAAGACCATCGAGACGAAGACACTCGGGCAGATCATTGCAATCCGCTATGAGGCAGAACAATTATAGGCTTAATGCGTGCTTAGGCGTTCAAAGTCATCGGATTACTACGCCAAATCACTAAAAATTGCGTCCTACTATGGATACAAAAAAATTTCATAACCAATGCAATGCAAATAAGCCCACTGCTTAATGCTGCGGGCTTGTTTTCATTCGTTTCGTATCGTTAGAAGAGAACTCTGGCCTCGTGTCTAACGCTTTTCCTTTGCCATAATTGGTTCTGTATTCTAGGAATGGTGCTGCAGTATGCCTCTCAGATGCTCCGTTAAGGTTTCAGCTGCCCGCTTATGGGATAACATCCCCGGATGAGTTCTGGCACCTACCGTCTCACTCGTTGTATTCGGCAGTTGAATGACCGACACACTTCGGTCGCCCGTTTCCTTCATGTAGATATCCACCGCGCGATATATAGCAGGCATCATCGGAAATCCAAGCATGCCGTACGCCCAGACGATGTGTGCCTTAGTGTTATTTTTCCGCAACTGAATTAAGAATTGGTATGCTGCTTGCTCGAACTTAGCCACGTCTTCTTCATGGTACGTCCCATCGGCATTCAATCGTTGTTTATACGTGACCCCTGTGTTCGGATCTGTCCACTCTGGTGTCTGGAAGGCACCGCCATCATTGCTGCCTAAATTCACGACCACCACATCCGGCTGCCATGCATTGAAGTCATGCGGGTTATGCGCCCCCAGTGCTTCGTTCATCTCCCCCGTTAATAGACCGCACACCTGATCATAGTACTGTGGAATGTTGGCGCTCGGATTGTTGTCCCAGCTCGTCATAACGCCCCAGCCGCTCTGCGAGATGACGCGATAATCTGCGTGAAGAGCCTCTGCTGTCATGGCCGTATAATTTTGAATCGCGCTGAACCACATCGGAATCCAATCTTCCTCAGCCTGAGCGCCGATGGCACCTTCGCCTGATGTGATACTATCCCCAATAAACTCCACTTTATAAGGTCTATCCTCCACCAACTGGAATGCACCATCCGATTTCAGCGCATGAATCTGTAATACGCATCCAGGATCCCCACTCATGGCTTGGGTGTCTTTTACGATTCGGACGTTTTTGGTAACGCTTTCGTTCATTCCTCTGAAAATACACACCCAGTACCTTCCATGCACCAGCATCTGGCGGCTTACCACTACGTCGTTAATTAGAACACTGATCCATGGTTCACATACATCATATTTGGAATCAACCTCTATCCATAGCTCTGTCCCGGTCACATTCAGCTCCACTGCGCTACCTGTCCAAAACAACGTTAGCGGCGACCTGCTCTCCGTCGTTCTCCCATGAACCTTCAACTGAGCAACATCGGGTAATGCATAGTGCTTTAACTTATTGTTTTCCATTATCACACAATCCCTCCTCTTGGATTTTTTGCGCCACAGCAGAATTTCCCATCTCTTATGTAGATCTATTATTATCCTATATGCAAAAGGTATTACACGTTAAGCACAGCTCTGAACGGGGCATGGCCTGTGTCTGCATTCCGTAGCAACGTTGGTTTCCTTAACCTCAGGCTGGATTTGAGTTTGAAAATTGCTTTGGCTCCGTCCATCTTCACAAACGATACATCAATCCAGATCGGTACAAAAGGTGCTTTCCATGCAAGCAGATCCACGACATGTTGAAGTGAAAATTGTCTGCCTTCCACATTTTTCTTCGCCAGTATCCACAATCGCATCATGTCATCCGCTCCGTCAAGTGGTTTGCCAGGTTCCTCAACAGCTTCAACAATAAATGCAACTTCTTCATAGTGCAATTCTTCGTTATCTTGGATTTCCTTGATGGCACTTTCTAAGTTAACCGTGAATATGTCTTTGTTCATCTGTGTGACTCTGGCCATAAGCAGCCCCCTTCCAACTCCAATATGCTCATCATACCAAAAACACCCAGACAACTATACCAAGTTTGTTACTACAGCTAAATGAGCCAACACAAAAAAAGACCGACCCGCTAATTAGCAGGTTCAGCCGCCATTTAATTTCTCAACCGTCTCCATGTAGAACACATGCAGGAACTTCTTAATGTTGACCTTACCTTTATCACCAGGCTGATCCTCTTCCATCGCCCGCATCTTCATCCGAACATCCTGAAAGTCAAAGTAGAGCGGTGCATAGTGCTCAAACTTGTGATTGCTATAATCGGTCAGACCGATCGAAGCCATATTCGTCAACGCCGCATTAACCGTTCGCCGGATGCGCTGTTCCATAGCCTTGCTTTCTTTCTCCACCTCTTTGGCTGTCGGCTTATACGTCTGGGCAACAGCTTCGTACATTTCCTTGAGTGAGGGCCACTCTACAGCCTGTTTCTGTTCAATGACATATTCCATCAATGCGATAACATCCTTGCTGCCACTCTCACCCAGAATACCTAGATCCATCAGTATGACTCTCGATATATCACGAACAGTGCGTCCTTTCGCGATAGGGGGTGTCTCCACAATATTAAATTTGGTGAGAGACTGCTGGATCTCAAGCACATAACGCTCATATTTCCACTGCTCATTCACCCTTTTGAGCACATGCTCGACTTCCACACGATTAATGGGCTTGTGGATGAAGAACTCAATCCCTTGCTGGTAAGCTGCACCTACCATTTCTTTGTTATCTACCTGTGAGATCATAATAAACTTACCTGCGAAGCCAAGTGCCTTGAGCCTTGCAACGGTCTCAATGCCATCCTGATCAGGCATTAGCAGATCAATAAGCACAACATCGGGTCTCAGATTTATGATCATCTGCTCCCCTTCGATGCCCCCCTCTGCCGTGCCTACCAGTTCACCTGCTCCACATTCCTCAATAATATCCTGTAACATACTTCTGCTTACGATATCATCATCAACGATCAGAATAGAAAGCGTCATCGACCCCGGCCTCCTTTACCAAACTCACTTTTGGAATGCACACGACAAATTTAGAGCCCGTACCACTTTGAGGCACTCCTACCGTAATCGTACCTTCCAAGGATTGCACAATATCACGCACATGAGATAGACCGATGCCTGTTGCAGCAATCCCTACCTCATTGTATTTGGTCGTATACCCCGGTTCAAAAATAATCTGCCGCTTTGATTCTGGAATTCCTTTGCCTGAGTCCGTAACCTCAAAAACCACATCCATCTCCTGTTCGTACACATGAATCTGAATGGTTCCTTGCGTCTCAATCGACTCTACTGCATTCGCAACCAGGTTGTTCATCACGGTGAGTAGAGGAATACAATATGGAGATTCACAATCGAATTGC
Organism: Paenibacillus tundrae; assembly: GCF_036884255.1. NCBI lineage: Bacteria > Bacillati > Bacillota > Bacilli > Caryophanales > Paenibacillaceae > Paenibacillus > Paenibacillus tundrae. The sequence continues at coordinate 6,394,842 of NZ_CP145605.1, forward strand.
TGTTGCTTCTCAATCATAATCTGTTTATTCAACATCTCCGCATATTTCCGATTGCCCTTGGCAGCGAAGTGCAGCATTTCGGATAATTGAAGATGAACTGCCTTTTCACTATCATACACCTTGAGCAGACCTGCCAAAATACGCTGAGAATCCTTCTTCACCTCATGGATCTGCTGTGCGATGCCCAGCGTCCGTTGACTATATTCATTCATCTCATTTTCTCGCAGATCCCGATACAGCTCATAACTATCCGCCGTAATGCCTTCGATAGTATTCATCGCCTTCTTCAGATAGAAGGCTTCACCATATAACCCTGAGTTCACACTCATCATCTGTTCCATCCGCTTCTCCTGTTCAGCATGAAGAAGCCGCATCTGCCTTACCGCGAAGCTGTTATATAACCCAATAACGAAGTAGCTTCGCAGAGCTCCAACAATCAACAAATACAACCATTCCTTCATATAAAAAATGTTCGTACCGTTAAATATCCCGCGCAGCAGAAGCTCCGTCAGATTGGAAGAGAAGTCCATGATCGTAATCATTCCACCTAGAACCAGTGGCTGGAACTCATGAAATCTATGTTTAATCTTACTTAAGCCATAAGCGAATACAACGTAGTACATGCCTGCGCCTACATTATCACGCATACTTTCTAAGATCGGCATCGTACTGACATGGCTCAGCAGATCTACAGATTGAAAGATCAGATTAGCAAGACCTGTCAGGATTCCTGTCTTCACATAAGATAAGTGGGGCATTATCATCAGCAAAAATAAAAAAATGCTGACACCTAAACCGATGCGAAAATAGTCTTCCCGAAAAGGATTAATCTTGAATTGTGCACCAATAGCAGTAGCCAAGGCGATGGCCGTCATTTGCACGTTTTCATTTCTGACCCAGTTACGCATCAATCTCCCACCTACTATTACAACGATTAGCGCTTAATGTTACACTCCGCGCTTCTAATGTTAAATATACTAACATATGGGACGTTCATTAGAAATAATTAAAATAAGGGAACCCACCTTCCAACCATCAAAAAAAGACCGAAAACAATGTATTCGGTCTTGGATATATAACAACACAGCGATCTGTGTTGGTACGATATTCAATATTGGGAGATGTGCAAGCAAGGAACCCATGTATTATTTTCTAATTTTCGTTAAACCCTGCTTCCAATCCTGATACCATTCCCTGATATTCTGACTGACCGGAATCTCTAGATCCTGTTCCATTCTAGTCGTCAGCAGGCGATATTGCTCTTCTACACCATAATCATTATTTAACTCATCATATAACTTCATAAGGATAAAATAACTCTCTTCCTCATCAGGCAGCAGCTGCTGTATCCGGCGTGTATTCTCAATAACCTTCTCATGCAGCTCTTGTTGCTGATAATAATGGATGAGTTGTCTCATATGGAATAACCATAGATACCGCAGTCTTTCCCGTTCGGGCTCTGCCCACATATACTCATAGTTCCCAAGATACGTGCCTTTGTATAACCCTAGCACATGCTCATAAGCATCCACTGTACTGGAGTCCACACTCTTCCACTGCTTCACTTCCTGTTCCCACCGCTCACTATCTAACTGAACTTCGCCTAATTCCAGACGGTAACCTGCTTCCAGATGTCCACTCTGGATCGTCACCATATCCATATGATAGGCTTTGAGGGTTTGGCGTACATGGTACATTGCGGTATAGAGCTGATGCACCGTCTTGTCCTCTTCCAGCTCTGGCCATAACAGCTCAAGCAAGGTACTGCGATGGATAATCTGATTGCGGTGATGAAGCAAATAGGCGAAAAGCTCTTGGGCCTTACTTGTACGCCACTTAGCCGTTTGCGCCTCTTGACCAGGCATCTTGAATTGTATCTGATTAAAACAACAAATGAGAGGTGTATTCGTATCCCTGCCCTTTTGCTCCCGTTTCAAATTCAATCTTTCCCTTACCCGGCTTAACGTCTGCTGGAAACGATCCTTCTTAATCGGCTTCATCACATAGTCTAAGGCTTGTAAATCGAATGCATGCACAGCATATTGATCATGACTGGTCACAAAAATAATCTCGATATCAGGTGCTGCCTGTTGAATCTTCCTGCCCAGCTCTAGCCCATCAATCTCCGGCATGTGAATATCCAGAAACACCACATCAGGACGCTGTATCATGACCCCCGTCATTACCTCTGTTGGATCAGAGTAGGTAGCCAGAACTTCAACCCCACTGACTTCTTTCTCTAGTATTTTCTTAAGACCGATCAATGCTAAACGTTCATCGTCAACTAATATGACCTTCACAGGAGCTTCCTCCTTGATTCCGAAGTCTTGAGATACATTATTATAACACAGAAATTTACAGTTCTCTTCTTCATATTCAATCCGCTATTTTATTTTTTAACGATTACAATTGTTACTAATTACTATAGGTCAGGGTCTATAAATCTGCAACAATATCAATTAAATGATCTGTCTATGAATCCATATGAATTCACGCCAAAGAAGCTGTCCCCGGTATGCCTACCAACAACAGCTTTAAGCTTACACTATATAAATGAGGATAGAAGCCCTTCGTCCCTTATATGATTCCTCGGATCTCATCCAACGAATTCACCTTTTCCCGCTGCATCCACTGTTCAAGACCTTCTACCAATTCTGCTCCTGCCCGTAACTGAACGAAATTATAGGTTCCAATCTGAATGGCTGCCGCGCCTGCCATCGTGAACTCAATAATATCCTCGACAGAGCTAATACCGCCGATGCCGATCACTGGGATAGATACCGCCTGAGCCACTTGATGCACCATTCGTAGCGCAATCGGCTTGATCGCAGGCCCAGAGAGACCTGCGTACGTATTCTCAAATACACTCCGGCGACGACGGATATCAATTTTCATCGCTGAAAAGGTATTAATTAGAGATACACCGTCTGCACCCTCTTTCTCACACATGATCGCCATCTCTGTAATATTCTCTGCATTAGGAGATAGCTTAACGACCAGCGGGAGTGTTGTTACGTTACGCACCTGTCGCACCACTTCCCGCGCCATTTCCGTCTGAACGCCGAATTGCATCCCTCCCTGCTTGACATTAGGACAAGAGATGTTCAGCTCCAGCATATCCACTCCCCTGCGATTCATCGTACGCCGTTTCTGTGCATTTTCCGTAATCAGGGCAACAGCCTGCACATATTCCTCCAGATTGGCACCGCCTATATTCGCAATTACTGCCGTATCCCAGCGAGTCATCTCATCCAGTTCATCTTTTAGAAAGGCAACGACCCCCGGATTCTCCAGACCTACACTATTGAGCAAGCCAGACGCCGTTTCGTTGATTCGCACACCCTGATTACCGTCCTTCGGATGCAAGGTTAATCCCTTACCAACGATGCCACCCAATAGGGCAGGCGCAACATATTCCTGATATTCACGTCCAAATCCATACGTACCTGAAGCCATAATAATCGGATTTTTCATAGACACACCTGCGATATTACATGCCATGGAGATCATCCAACTCCACCTCCTCAACGGGGAATACAGGCCCTTCCTTACAGACCCTACGATTACCTGTACGGGTGCGAATTGTACAACCTAAGCACGCACCAATACCACAAGCCATATGCCGTTCCGTGGAAATGTATAAACGAGAAGATGTCCCTACCGTTTGCAGCGCAAGAGCCTGAAGCATAGGAGTCGGACCACAGGAGAACATATACTTGTAACGCGCTGGATTAACCTGTTCCACAATACTCCCACCAACCTTCACTTGCACAGAAGCTGCTACAGCCTTGAAGGCTTCAACGCCGAAGGATTGCTCCGCAAATCCTAGATACACATGTGCATGAGGGTATTGCTTGGCAGCCAGCAGTAATGGAGCCGTACCCATGCCACCTCCAATGAGAGCCAAGCTCCCCTCGACCTGTGGGAAACCATTCCCGAACGGCCCCTCCAGGTTAATCTCCTGACCAGACAATAGCCTCGATAACTGCCGTGTCCCTTCTCCAACAACGCGGTACAAAAAGGAAATGTCATGTTCCCCGATGTCATAAATGCTTATCGGCCTAGGCAACAGTGGGTAACTCATTCCGCTGCGGAGCATGTAGAATTGTCCCATCTTCCCTTTGTAATTCCCCTGTACTTTCATCACATAGATCTGCGGAGCAAGTGCTTCATTCGAAATGATCATAGCCATAGCCAATATAACCCCTCCATTAACCACTCACTATATCGCAAAAGGGTCAAAAAGTACGTGACAGGTTTCACATTATAAACCATAGATTAAGTTCTGCGGCTGGATCATCATAACGTCGATCACTCCGAACCACTGGGGGCGGGGCTTTTATGCACTATTTTTATTTTGCAAAATTTAATTGTATACTACTCTTAAGATCACACACTTAATTAGAGAATTAGAGGAGATGACTCCGCATGTCGGATGCAAATCAATCGTTTGGACAAGCTTTGGTACAATCACTCGTTGGGGAACGTGGGCATCTACCCATTGCTCGTGCTCTCCCCGACATCAGCGTGGAGCTCGCCGGACGCGTTCATGAACATATGCCGTACACAATCTATCAGCTTGTTAAACACATGCACTACTGGCAACAATTCATGTTGACACATATCGAGGGACGGAAACCACAGCTTCCTTCCCATGTTATGGAGAGCTGGCCTGAAGAGACAGGTCCGCAGGATGAAGCGACGTGGACAGCAGATATTCAGGCTTTTCTAGCTGGTATTGATCAGGCGGTAACTATTGCGAAGACAGCTCAATTAGATGACACATTGCCGTATTTCCCAGGTGAGACGATCGCTGGACTGCTGCGCAACATTGCATCTCACAACTCCTATCATTTAGGAGAGATTGTACTGTTACGCCGTTTCTACGGGGCATGGCCGCCACCTGGAGGCGGTTATCCGGCATAAGCGCGGAGCCTAGATAAACAACAATGAGCCGTAGAGGGAGCACTCGCTCCTACTACGGCTTGTTTAAGCTCTTTATTCATACTGCGCTGTACCCAAGAATCTATAGGGGCTTTCCCCGATAATCTTTTCCACAATGCTACTTAATTCATCATTCAGACAGAACTTGCCCAACAATAAAAAACCAATCCTTGCGTTGCGTTACCATCCGATCTTCCCCGCGGGTTCTTTCTACACCTCTCGATGCACAAGCCCTTGGACAAATGTCTCGAAGTTTGGCGCAAGCGTCGTCACCTTATACTGGTTGTCCTTGTCCACATGAACGACCTCGGGCTCTGCGTCATTTCCAGCTGAGCGATAATCCAGCATGACCACTCCAGACTTAGAGGCACACTCACTGAGCACCACTCCAAATTCCGGATAACCACCTTGCTCGATCAAAGCCCAGCTTCCCGCAGATCCGCACAGTGAATTTGGTTTCTCACGGCCAATTCCCAAGATCCCCTTCAACTTGATGTACTCTTCCACACCTGAATCTGTTGCACCAATAGGGAAATACCGATTGTTCGGCACGCCTCCATTATGGTTCTTCATCATCTGAACATAAGAATTTGGTAATCTGAAGACCAGTTCCTCTTCAACGGAAGCGATGAGCCCTTCACTTGGCGGATTAGAAACATATTGCTCCAAAGCCAGCTCACTATCATTCCAGAAGTGGGTCGGATCGAAGTTTTCATTAAGCTGAACTGTTGGAACTGTAGGCGCGGAGATCGTAATGTCTTCTACAGACTCCGACTCAAGTTCAGACTCATGATCAGATTCAGAATCTTCTTCAGTTTCTGTCTCCTCATCGGATTCATCACTGTCATTGTTTCGAATCCACTCCAGAAATTCTAGGGTATCCTCATCGCCAGGTTCCAGTTCATCCGATCTCTCAAAAGCTTCCTCTGCACGATCATATTGCTCTAGATAGTAATAGGCTAGACCAATCCGATAATGCCACAGTGCATCGTCTTTGCCCTCTTCGGCAACCGTCAGGAATTGTTCAACTGCCTCTTCATAACGCTCCAGATTATTCAGCGCTCTCCCCAGATGGTTAACCAACTCATAATTTCTTTCTTCCGCAGGAATCGCTTGAACTGCATCTACGATGCTCTGATATTTATCCTCTTCATGCCACTCTTCTAGCTGAACCAACAGATCGTCTCTCATGGTTATCCTCCCCGTTCATTCACGTTAAACAACTTGTTGAAAATTATACCACTTTCCAGATGCTCGTCTCCAGTTAAGCAAGAACTCATAATCCAGTTTCGTAATCCTCAATCAGATGTGACCAGTACCCTTCAACATCGTTCATTGCAATTGGATCAAGTTCTTTATATATTTCACGTAACTCATCAGCATAGTTATATGTAGTATATTGGCCTTCCTGCCTCATTTGCATCGCTACTTCGTTCCTCACGAGATGAAATAAGAAGAATGTCTTCATATCTTGGTTCAGCTTATATACATGAGGCTCGTGGAAGGAAGAGCTTGCGTACAGTCCATTACTACCTTCTTTAAGGTATAGCCCATACTCACTAAAACTATAATGGCCTATTTGGATAAAAGACTCACCATCAATGGTGCATTTCTGAAAATGGACTAAATCATAGAATACAAAAATATCGAATTGTGCGGGTATACCAATCTCGATCATAAACTCGGCATTATGACGACTCACACCTAAACTCAATAATTGGTTGTAATCATATTCGTGTAGCTGTGTGTCATAGTATTCTCGGATCTGTCGAATGTCGAAATCCATATTGAACATCCTATGACCCCCATTTTAAATTCTCGTCTGCATTATCTGATCTACCTTAACTCTTGATGGGTCGACAATAATATCTAATAGAGGAAGATCGCTAAAACCGATGAACTGGAGGTGGACTAGATTCATATATTCTTCTGGATCATGATCCATTTCCTTCAATTCTCTTTTTTCAATCTCAAGCAGCTCTGATTCACGAAGTACATTAAAGGTATTGATCTCTCTGCCCAATGAGTTATATTCGTATAACCTGGTGTAGTGAGCAATCATTATGCTCATTCTGGTCAGATCCCATCGTTGAATTACTATTTCTAGTTGTTCTTGCGATATATGTAACGATGAGATGCATGCTTCATCTAGTTGAAGATTCAGGGCTTCCATTTAATACCCCCATTTCTAATCGTGGCACATGAACCTATGACATTGAATTATTCCGACTCCGACTTCTTAATAGTTGATAACTTCCCCTGAGTCGAGCCCTTGTCCCGCGTGTAAGTAACCGTGTAGCATTGATTGATCTCGATAAGATTCCATGTATTCTCGTCGCTTATATGCAGTTTGGTCGTTTCTTGGTCGGGGTCGTCTATATTCTGAACGTCAATCCCTCATCCTTCCTTGAATATGCTCTACATCGCGTTATAGCTCACTTCACGCTCATGGATATTCTATATTTCTCAAATAACCAGGAGGTGCTCATCTCTTGGGCTGCACTTGAGCTAATCCGTACCGGAGGCTTCTGCTCCTGTAACGCATCTGATGATACCTCCGCGCATACCTTGAACCGAAGTGGCTTGGTCATTTTTTTGATGGATTGTGAAGCCTCTTCAAATAACGCATATGTTAACGGCAGGTGCTCCCGAATATCTTCATAAATATAATAGTTTCCCCGTTCGTCCTGAAGATTAACTTGGAATCCCTTTGGCAGTGAGAGCAAGATATAAGGGAATTCATCCTCTGCCCATTGATCCTGAACTGGGAAACTATGTCCTTCATTTTTCATAAAAAATCCAGAGATTCGTTGATCCAGATTACACGCAACAGAATACACCCAATGAGGGTGGTAGTTAGGCTTCTCTTGTGCTGTGAAATACTGAAAATATGTTTCATAAGCTTCACACACTTGATCTAGATTATGCGTGGTGGCAGCATAATTCGAAAGAGTAAACCGACATTCCTTCTGTTGAAAGAGTTCCAACATACTTCTCATTTCTTCTGGCGTCACTAGAAACTTAAGTTTATAGAAACCACTATTCTTCATCGATTCAGGTGCCCCCTGTGTAGAACGTGTCTCAACACCTGCGTCTTTTGCAGTTTTCAGACACGCCCTAGATTGGTTTTGCGCGATAACGTCATTCAGCCAACATATAAACGAATCTCACACCCATTCTACACATGGAACCTCTTCTCCTGCTCATGTACACATGGGCAACAAACGATCTCATCTCTTCTGCACAGGTATCCAAATCTCACTCTTATACTGCGGATCAGTGACATCCTTATGCTCGTTCCAAAGTATTTCCGGCCCTTCACTCAGCTCATAATTAGATGAAGGGAACCACTCTGCATAGATCCGTCCCCAAATCTCCTGAAGTGTGCTTGGAAATGGGCCAACAGCGGTAAATATAGCCCAAGTCGAGGCAGGTACCTCCAGTTGTGCCAGACCCTCTGGTGATTCTTTTGTTGTCGCTGCACCGATATAGTGATCCAACTCTCCCTGCTCCTGCATTCGATCCTCACTGAAATGAATCGAAGCGCTAATTAATCCATGGGGCTGGACGTTCGATAACCCTTTAATGGTATCAATGAGCTCCGGCGTAAGACGCTGAACCATCGCAGCAATGTGCGGATTCACACCATGGAATATGATCGGTACCCGCTCACTAATGCCTACAATTCGAAACGCTTCTTTTTCCTCAATACGGTAGTTCATTTCGCTTCCTCCTTGAATGGTTAACTGAAATGTCATCCGCGGGAAGGCTTTGATTGATGGACTGTGATCACGCACTTCGGAAGGCGTAACACCATGCATGCTATGAAAAGCTCGAGTGAATGAATCTGGCGAGGTGTAACCGTATTTCAGTGCAATATCAATGATCTTGCTATCGTTTCGACCCAGCTCCATCGCCGCTAACGTCAGTCGCCGACGTCGGATGTATTCTGAGAATGTGACACCGCTAAGAAATGAGAACATCCGTGTAAAATGATACTCTGAGCAGCAAGCAATCCGGGCAACCTCTTTCATATCTAAAGTGTTTGTCAAATTCTCTTCAATGTAATTCAGAGCTTCGTTTAAGCGCGTTAGCGAATCCATATCATCCCTCCCTCGTTATTGAAAGCATAGCAAAATCCCTCTGTTCACATCCGACTTTTCCTGCACCGTTCTGTAGGCACGATCTGATATGGTTAACCAATGAGGTGTGATACATTCTGTAAAACATCATAACTTTCAATTCTTGGGTGCGTTCTATATATAAGCATGTAAATATTTATGTAAGGAGAACGACCATTGAGAAAAAATAATGCAATAAAGTACATCTTCATCATTGTTGCTGCAGTACTTATTTCTAACGTAATTCAATTCTATGTATTTAATCAAAACAACATGGAGCAAAAGGATGACACCCTCCCACCGATCTATGAAAGTAAAGCAAACTTATACACGGATTACTCCAGTGGTGTTCAGAATATATATAGGTTTTTGGTGGATCTGAACAATGCACATACACGAAATGAAGCTCAATTCTTCTCCGATGGCTTTATATCTGGTATGAGCGCAGATCATTATACGTATCTAGAGTCGATCATACTGAAAATGGACCATGGTGAGTATACGGACGAAGTACAGCGCATTATCGAAACAAATCAGAATCTGTACCTGATGATCTACGAGTTAAGGGACTATTTCGATGTTGAAGAGAACAATGTAGACTTCCCTGCCAATTGGAACGAGGTTCATGCATTACTAGAGGAGATTACCAATCAGATCACTTCCGGCTCTTCCGAAAGTACAACCTTATACAATATCACGAGTTATCCTGAGAATTTCATTATTAAAACAGACTATGAGAAGACCATGTCATCCTTAAACGAAAATATAGCTAAAGTCATCGAACTAATTCGCTGATTATATTCACGTGGTTTTGGTTCAGTGCAATGTACTGTGTGCATCCACACCCGAGTCTGTCGCTCCAATAGGAAAACAAAGATAAATAGGGTAGCCTACACCCGGTTATGAAAACCACCGTAGGCTACCCTTTATAGCTTCCAGTACATTGAGCTTTTGACTTAATTCAGCAACTCAACACAGTCATAGACCCAACCCGCACTCAACCAGTTACCTAAGTCACTGGAACCACTAATCGGTGTAATCGTGATCGTATTGGAGCCATTTACGAAGTAAGATGCTGGAACATTCCAACTAAACGTTGTGTTGTTTCCACGATAGGTACCAATGGTGAAACTGCGAGAGTTAGGCTGTGAGGATGCGGCAGGGTTGGATAACGTATGCCCGTTAACCGTGATACTTGGTCGGCCATTATTGTATGCCGCGGTAATACCAATGTTCAGCATGTGAGAAGTGGCGGCTTGAGATGCATTCAAGTTAAACGTAATTGCAGTCGGAGAGTTTTCACCACGGAACTGAATTGCCGGGAATCGATTGGTTGCACTCCCCGTAGCGTAGGTAACTGGCCCCCAGCTAGGATTGCGACTATCGGAAGGGTGACGGATCGGAATTGTCTGTCCATTAAGGAACTCCCGTGGTGTACCATCCCAGTTACCAATCCGCCAGATGCTGGAAGCTTTACTCGGATCATTGTTAATGGTACGTGTATTCAGAGTCGTCGTTTGTCCTGCTGTGATCGTAACCGTTTCCTCATATACAGCCAGTTCTCCCTTGTAGGCTGTCATGGTATATGTTCCTGGAATCATGCCATATTTGGCAGCTGCCCCACTTGCAGACGTCCCCACCCAATACTGGGCATTGTTGTTGGCGAACCCGATGGTGTAAGCATAACCCGTATCCATTCCCGACAGACCATTCAGCACCACATTTCCTCGACTCGATACCCAGCCCTGCAGATTCAAGCCAGACATCCAGTTGAAATCAGGAACACTTGGCGTACCACCTGTTGTGAAAATCAAAGCGTATGGTCCATGCAGACCAACTCGCCAACCTTCCGTTTGTGCATGTCCGGAATTCATATAGTTATACACCTCTGTCTCTGTCCCACTTTGAAACTGAATATCACGGAAGAATGGTCCACCCGAGCTCTTTTCCCGATTGCCGTACGCCATAAATACACCAACACCATTGCCTGTAACCCCGCGCACAGATAAATCCTTGGCCTGATCATTACCATAATATTTAGAGGCACTTCGACCATTCGCGAAACCAAATACATCCTGACTTTCAATAGCTCCTGTGTTGCCTCGATTATTTGAATGCTCAGGAACTCCTGTCAAGACACTGCCATTACCGCGAAAAATGTAACGTAACTCCCCAATGGAAGGTTGAGCCGTGGTGTATGTTGCCATGTAAATAATATTCTCTCCACCACGCGAAGCATAATAGTGGGTTAGGGTGCTCGTGGATACCGTGATTAACACCGTTGATCCTGAAGGAGAGGTATTCCAAGTGACATTGGCGGAGGAGCCTAGACCCGAACCGATATGCGATCCTCTGTTGCTGTTTAGCTCCGTACCGTTCATTTTGGCTGATATGATGTCCCCATTGGTTTTGTTCACCACGTAGACTAATCCGGAACCCGTATTCACTTCAATTCTGGAGCCAGTATCATTCACATATATCGTAGCCGCCTGTCCGGTAGATGCTGGATATATACTAGCTGTAACGATTAAAGCGAGAATTAAAAACAAGCCAAGCGACTTTCTCAGGAAGCGTTTTGCCATGAGTAAATCCCCCCTTGGGCTCAATTTATAAAGCGCTTACATTATATTGTATCGAAACTTGCTATCCCGTCTCATATTGAAATAGCTTCTGTGAGCATGTCCATAATGACTGAAGTGTGATATGTGCATGTGTATGTGTATGTGTATGCATGTTGAGTAGATCCGCCAATTCATGTAACGCTTATTTCCCACCTCCTTATACCACTCCTTTGCATTCAGTAATTTTACAATTACAACAAAATAATACCATTATATTACATAAAATTGCAATGAAAATACAGCATCTATCCTTTAAAAATCTCATAAAAAGGAGCTATCTTAAAAGGTTTTCCTCTTCGCTCCAAGCGCTAACGAACCTATGGCGTCTTAACAAGCGGATTATCGACATATGCAAGATCTAACGAACCTCAGTAACTCTATCGCATCATACAACGGTATCAAAACCTCAAAAATCGACGAAATCGACGAAATAACGCCGCTGTGATTCGTTAAATTTCAGATCCGGGATAATACTAGCGAATAACGTGTGTCAGCTTCATTACATCAAAATTTGGCTAAAAGAGCTGTCCCCCGTCATATGTATGACTTATAAGGACAGCCCTTAAGATATTTCATAAGTTAGATCAGATACTCCGCCATAATCTGCTCGATATCATAAGGAGTAACGCCCTGCTCTACCGAATAGATCGTATCTGCTTCATCCATCGTATCCACCAGCTCACCGCGAGCTTTCGCATGGAGAAGGAACAGGTCATGCAGAGCTGGTTTGCGCAGCGTTGTCAGGGCTTTGCCCATCAATACCATGCCTTTCTGATTGCCTTCCACGTTGTTATACAGCTCTGGATGTCGGGTCAGGGCCAGATCTGTCCAGATCACGGTACGCTCTACCAGATCCATGATGACAGGAATCGCAATTTGCGTATCTGCGGTGACATCAATTTTGTTAGCTACAGTAGACGGTTCAAAGACTTCACCTGAGCTAGGCTTCTTCCGCATCATCCAACCTATAAAACATTCTGGCAAATCGCAGTAGGGGTGACTGGTATACGATAGCATCGTTGCCACTACATAACGCCCACCATAGTTCACAATCGACGGGATATGCAGATCAATAAATTCACATGCACCTTGTGGTGCTGTCACAATATCCCCGCTATGAACCGCTTTATACTTGGATGACCGAAGGTTGGTGTAGGAAATATGCTCCACATAGTTCCAGTTCTCGTCATACATGACGGCGGACAGATCAATATCCACACGCCCTGTCGATTGACCATTCACGACTCCTTCTCTCCACCAGTTGAAGAAACGAATCGTATCTCCCTCTCCCATTGGCACACGACTTCCGCGCACAATCGTATGCAAAGCCTTGCTCGCCGATCTCTGAGAGAAGGGCACCAGATAATTATGCAGTCTTGGATCAACATACGTCTTCCCCAGTGGAGGAAGGGTAGCAAACCGCGTTACCAATTCCTGTTCGCATACTTGCACAACATCACGGCATATCGCTTCATCGATATAAGGCAGTTCATCCGGGATAGCAACTGCTCTCGCCACATTGCCTTTAGGGAAAAAGACACGCAGATCCTGCGGTTCATTACGCTGCGCGAAGTGTTGCTTCACCTGCAACAGCACCGGCGTGGACACTTGCGGTACAACCTCACTGAATGCCAGTAGTACATACACATCATCCTCCGTTATACGTAGCAAGTGATCCAATCTTCTCGCGAATTCACCAGGACGCTGTGATAACAGGTCGATGAGACTCCACACATTCCGGTATTGAAAAGCAAGCTCTACGCTGCCGTTAAAGGTCGAATACGGTTTATTGTTACGCAAAATATCAAAAGCCTCTTGGCATCGTGGATACCGATGCTTATATTCCGAAGGATGCAGAATTTCGCCAAGGCGAATCCAGCGATCCTTATATCGCAGCATATCCTCTGTAATTGAGCCACATTGCTCTAGCAGGCTGAGCAGTAGACGTCTCTCACGCCGTTTGAATTTACGGAATGGCGAAGCCAGCGCCAGGCTCACATCCCCATCCGACCAGGCAACCGCCAGGCGGAGGACATCACTTGCCGTTTTAAAGTACAGACCGATTCGCTCCATATTCGCCTGTTCGTGCTTCAATAATGAAGCAACCACGAAGCCTACATTTTCTTTGAACGGAATTTCGGAAGGTAAAATGGCATCCACTTCACATGCATCTGCATGTTCCAGCACTGTGTCGATATCTTCCTTGTCTGTCTGCGAAATGGAACCTTTGGCTTCGATCATCTGGCGAATTAGCGTCTGGAACGCTTGCTTGGTACCAAGACCAATCACGTTCAGCTTTGTCTTCTCCATGAACGGTGATCTCTTCACGGATGGTTGATCCAGATGCTCTGCCGTTACATGGGTCAGATAGTGGATGATGGCGTTCAGATATAAATCTGCCTCATTCTCCTCCATCACTTGCAGGGGGAACCCTGGATACATCGGTTTGTACGCCACATGGACACCCACCATGACTTTTAAATCACGGATAAGCTGTGTATATAATGCTTCAAATTGCTCCTTGGACAACTGCTTCACCGCTTGAATCAACTCATTGGAGAAAGTGTATCCAAGGGCTTCTACATTCTTGAGGGCTGTTGCCAGCATCGTTTTGGATAACTGTTTCTGCCCTTCGCATTCGCTCGATTCAATTATAAGTTTGTTTGCTCTGCGCAAATAGATTGTATTGTTCATGATTAAAGAGTCCAGGAAAGCCACATCCCTAAATAACTTAAAAGGTTAGCGGTAGAAGGAAGGAATGTGATAGCCTGGACGCCTCCTCTCTGGCATAAAATCCTTCAGGAGAGCTGCGACCCTATTTTCTCATATGAATGTAGAAGGAAGGATCTCAATAGCCTGAAGGCCGAAGGTCGGAAGTTCGTAACCCGAACCTTTGGTGAACCCATCATCTCAGATTCCATGAACTCCCAACAGGGCAAAAGTATTACGACTTGAAATCAAACGCGATGAACTTGAGATGATCTTGGAATGGCAATGTGGCACTGCTTGAACAATATCAATGAGAATGCTATCGTTCCTAATAACGAACAGAATGCGCAGAGTCTACCAGAATATGTTGGTTGAACGGCAGTACAATTCCTATAGGAACCGAGGATATGATCAATGGAGATACAGCCACGAATTCAGTTACTTATTTATGAATATTTTAAAATCAAATTCAAACAGGATATGCAGCCTGCTCCGTGGGGAGCCTTCCAATACTGTTTCAATGAGGATAATTGTGCAGAATTATCGTTTATCGGTGAACCCGGGGAATCTTTTACGAGTTGGATGTACGATCTACAACCACGAGACGCCCACTATGTTGCAAGTCCAGATTGGCAGCCTGTGCTCGCCGAGAGGTTCCACCAGATGGATGTCTATGAAGAACTAATTCTGTATTATTTACTATTCACGATCAACAGCACGCTGACGGTTCGCCCGACAAATGCCTACAACGTCATGAATGATAGGATGAAAAGTTATAGCTTCTTTCAATTGTCCCACTGTAGTGTGTTGTCACGATTTAGCGAAGAACAGAAACACCAGTTACGTGACTTTTTCTTCTTTTTCTATCTGTACGCCCATCCCGTGAATGAAGACACACTCTGTGCCTGTTCATTCCGTGAGCAGCACTTAGTCCATACCCAAACGAATATCTCATTAGAGCATTATTTCTCAGCATTTCATGACCACTACAGTGAACATTGGGATCAATATGGAGATCACATCATCATTAATCCTAAAGACATCCAAGCGAGCAAACACCTCACACTAGAGCTGTTACGCATCATTGAGGGCAAGTCGTCTCCACTGCTCATGCCTTCGGAGGAAGGATTGGATGAGGTGGTAGAGCTGATTAACAACGTGGATCTGATGCTACAGCTATACGAAGACAACCCATCGGCGCTATTTGAGATCATGAGAAATTTTCTGGCTGAAGATCATTCTACGCTGTACCGCGAACATTGCTTCACTACCCTGCTCCAGAACTATGTATGTTACATTCTGCACTTCAAGTTTGATGAGATTCACTTACTGGTGAATTACTTCAGCAGCACACCGACCTGGTGCGGGATCATCATTAATAAAATGTTCACGGATACCATCTTCATCCAGAGAATCATGCGATTGAAGCAGATTGACATTAGCAACTACCCGGATGTTATTGCACACTTTGGCGAGGAAGCGAGAAGCATCTATTTATCATAGCTCGCTTAGAAGTTATATCTTCGTAATCCGTGTCTCTACAATCTGCATCTCTACAATTTGTGTCTCAAAATAAAGCAGCCTATGTATCCCATGCAGGATTTTGCAGGATCATGTCGAACTTATCTCAGCTATGAAACCGTTCATTCGTAAACTCATCCCTCGATATGTCGTCATGTCGATTCTATTCTTGTCCGCTCTACTCGGATTCCGCTGGTTATGGGCCGAGTCCTTCGCCATGCCAGAACAACCGTATCCTGAGCATGGTGTGCTGGATCTTCGCGGTTGGAATTTTGCCGAAGCTCCCATTCTTTCGCTGGACGGCGAATGGGAGTTTTATCCGAGTGAGTTCTTGGCACAGAATACGTTGCCACCGTTAGACCACTCCGCCCCAACGATTATCGTTCCGGGTGATTGGCGTAGTGTGATGCCGCATTCAGAATCCTATGGATATGGAACCTACCGGTTACGTATTCTTCTTGATCCTTCAATCAAGGAAGTCGCTCTCTGGGCGCAGAAGATTCAGGCTTCCTCCGTCGTCGAGTTTAACGGCACGGTGGTCGCTGAATATGGACATCCTGCTACCCATGCCCAAGACTATCAACCAGAAAGGACAACTTTCACTGTTGCTTATAATCTCGATGGCGCTACAGAGCTTGAGATCATCGTACGCACAGCTAACTTTGATGACCCGTTTAACGGGGGAATTATACGCTCAGTCTATTTTGGTACAGAGGAAGCTATAGCAAGTAAACACGGGCTCTCGATCGATTTACAAAAAATCACCTTTGCCGCCCTACTATTACATAGTCTATATGCAGGCTTAATGTTTTTCTTCAATCGTAAACAACGAGGGCTGCTTATTTTCTCCCTGCTGACTCTATCTGCAGCAATGACGGTGGTCTCCGATCATGATGGATTATTGTTAAGCTGGCTACCTCTCAACTTCACCTGGATGGTCAAAGCAAAGGCTCTTTCCTATCCTTTATTTGCATTTTTCTTACTGATGATGGCTCGTAGCTTCTCGAACAGCTCCCGAGCTGAAACCATGTTTTGTATATATGCTGGCTTGCTTGGAAGCTATTGTGCATTCCTATTCGTAGCTCCGGTTCACCTCATTTATTATCCGGTTGAGCTGGGCTTCTCCAATGCGCTATATCTATTTCCAATCACTTGGTCTGTCTATCTATTTGTCAAAATGGCCGCTCAAAAGCGCAGTGACGCGACCTTTCTGCTCTTCGCCGCAACATGTAGCTTATCTAGCGTGCTGTGGGGGCTCGTGAACTCGATCAGTGAGGTTACAAATGTATATTATCCAATCGATGTGCTGGCAGCGATCTTTGGGTTCTCTGCGTATTGGTTCAAGAAATACTTCCGCAACTCTTCCGAGATCGAAAGTCTCTATGAACAACTGAAAGAAGAAGATCGGCAGAAGGATCAATTTCTCGCTAATACTGCACATGAGCTGCGAACACCACTACATGGGATTATTAACATTGCAGAGAGCATCGCCGTTACTGATCAACGTTCACCCTCTAGTGACCATGTCGAAAATCTAAATCTGGTCATTACGATTGGTCGCCGGATGTCACAGTTGGTGGATGATCTGCTGGATGTTATTCGCCTGAAGGAAAATCGGATTACGCTGCATAAAAAGCCCCTTGGGCTTGCATCTGTCGTGACGGGTGTCCTCGATATGTTCAAGTTTATGGCTGAGGGCAGGCCCATTCAATTGGTGATGGACGTTCCAGATACCTTGCCCCGGTTGATGGCAGATGAGCGAAGACTGATTCAGATTCTATACAACCTGATTCACAATGCCCTGAAATTTACGGAAGAAGGTACAATAACCGTCTCAGCTAGTGAAGTTAGGGGACAGGTACTTATTCAGGTTACCGATTCGGGGATTGGCATGAGTCCAGAGACGCAAAAGCGAATATTTGATGCCTATGAACAAGGTACGCCTGAAGCTCGGGTGAGCGGTGGAATCGGTCTAGGCCTGAGCATATGCAAACAGCTCGTTGAACTACATGGTGGCGAGTTAAGTGTGCAATCCATTCTGGGGCAAGGAACCACATTCTTTATTTTGTTCCCACCAGAAAACCAGTCCTCACAACCAGCTCAACCAGCTCAGCCAGATCATACCGAGGAACCGATTACGAGCGAAAATGCTTTAATGGTAGAGCCGATACTCGTGGCACCACCTGCGCCAGAGAACACTCATCGAAGCTCGTCGTATTCTGACCAACCTATGGCTAGCATTCTTGCGGTTGATGATGATCCCGTCAATCTACGTGTTCTCCGCGCAATGCTTGCCGATGAACCTTACCATGTCCAATTAGTAGCCTCAGCGAATGAAGCGCTGCAACTACTGGATACGAAAACCTGGGATCTTCTCATTACGGATGTGATGATGCCTCAGATGTCTGGGTACGAACTGACACAGAAGGTACGAGAGCGTCTAACCGTGTCGGAGTTACCTATTCTACTTCTTACGGCACGTAATGAGCCTGCGGATATCTACACTGGATTTCTGGCAGGAGCTACCGACTATATTGCCAAGCCTGTAGATGCGGTTGAGATGAAGCACCGGATTAGATCATTAATTGTGCTCAAGCAATCGATTGATGAAAGGCTCCGTATGGAGGCTGCTTACTTACAAGCGCAGATTCAGCCTCACTTTCTATTCAATACGCTGAATTCCATTATGGTTCTGAGTGAGATTGATACAGAGCGAATGCAGAAGTTAGGGGATGCCTTTATTGAATATTTGCAGACGAGCTTCCATTTCGTAAATTCGGAGAAAATGGTTGAGATTTCACACGAGTTAGACCTTTCCCGTGCCTATCTCTATATTGAGAAGGAACGCTTCGAAGAGCGGCTGAGCGTGGTCTGGGATATTCCCGATGACTTGAACCTATTCCTGCCGCCATTAACCATTCAGCCACTTATTGAGAATGCAGTTCGACATGGAGTGTTAAGTAAAGTCGTTGGCGGAACAGTTCACATCCGGATCAGTCACGAAGCTACTGCTACGCTCATTGAGATTATGGATGATGGCGTGGGAATGCAGCCTGAACAGATCGAGCGAGCGCTGGCATGGCCTAAGCAGGGCTCAGGGCGAACCGGGGGTATTGGCCTGACCAATACACATCGTCGGTTAACTCAGATGTATGGACAAGGTCTGAGTATCGTCAGCTCACCTGGGCAGGGGACAACCGTCTCCTTCTCCATTCCTAAGCGTCTCGATGATCGTCTTAGTTAAATTGCAGAGCGTCATTAAGAGCAGCGTGCAATAGCGGAGGTAGCATCTGTTAACATAACGATCTCAACGCCAAATAGCTAAGCACGGTTTATACACCGGCTTAGCTATTTGGCTTGGGCGACAGAACAATGTATTACTTTTTAAAGATGTCCGTCAGCCTAAATATTCGTTCATGCTTTTATACGAGAAGAGCTAACTTCTCATCGGATAGACCCAGTGCCTTCGAAGTGGCCGAATGGATCTCCTGTAGCAGATCTATGTTCTCCACGAGTGACACACCATAAGAAGGAATCATCTCTTTGATCTTCGGCTCCCAATCCGTTATATGTTGCGGGAAGCATTTGGCAAGAATCTCTAGCATAACGTGAACAGCGGTAGAGGCGCCCGGCGAAGCACCAAGCAATGCCGCAATCGAGCCGTCCGCAGCTGTAACCACCTCTGTACCGAATTGAAGTGTTCCTTTGCCACCTTGAACGGTGTCTTTAATAACTTGCACACGCTGTCCAGCCCAGACCATATCCCAATCCTCGCTTTTGGCACCTGGGACAAAATCTCGCAATTCCTCCATGCGCTGCTCCTTAGATAACATGAGCTGTTGGATTAAGTACTTAGTCAACGAGATTTCTTTGACACCTGCTGCGAGCATCGTTAAGAGGTTATGCGTCTTCACGGACGTGATCAAGTCAGCATTCGAACCGGTTTTCAGGAACTTCGGTGAGAACCCTGCAAATGGTCCAAATAACAAAGACTTCTCGTTGTCGATATATCGGGTATCCAGATGCGGAACCGACATTGGCGGAGCCCCGACCGAAGCCTTGCCATACACTTTGGCATGATGCTGCTTCACGATCTCCGGATTTTTGCAGACCATGAAGAGACCACTCACCGGGAACCCGCCGATGTGTTTGCCTTCTGGAATACCTGTTTTCTGTAACAAATGCAAGCTACCGCCGCCAGCACCAATAAATACGAATTTGGCGGTATGACGCTCGGTTGCACCACTTCTTACATTTTTCACAGTAACTTCCCATGCTCCGTTACTTGTACGTTTCATATTTTTCACGCTGTGTTGATAGCGGATATCTACATTTTGATTTTTCAAATGATCGATCAGCATACGCGTTAAAGCACCAAAGTTAACATCCGTGCCAGAGTCAATCTTGGTCGCTGCAATCGGATCATTGCTAGTTCGATTCTTCATCATCAGTGGAATCCATTCCGCCAATGTTTCTTTATTATCCGAAAACTCCATACCTTCAAATAAAGGGTGGTTCGATAACGCATCAAAGCGTCGTTTCAAAAATTGGACATTGTTCTCCCCATGTACATAACTTAGATGAGGCAGCGGCATGATGAAGTCCCGCGGATTACGAATCAGATTGCTGTTGACGAGATAGGACCAAAATTGCCTTGAGATTTGAAATTGTTCATTCACCTTGATGGCTTTGCTTATATCCACAGATTTGTCTGGTCGTTCTACGGTATAGTTAAGTTCGCAGAGCGCAGAATGCCCAGTTCCGGCATTATTCCATTCGTTAGAGCTCTCTTCCCCTGCACTGGCAAGCTTCTCAAAAACTTTGATATTCCAGTCTGGTGCCAATTCTTTCAGCAAAGTTCCCAAAGTTGCACTCATAATTCCGGCACCAATCAAGATAACATCTGTACTCGTTTGTCCCTGGCTCATGTTTACCGTCCTTATATCCTATATTTGCCAAAAGGATGTAAGCGTTATCGATTTGGCATTGCAGCAAGCCCATTTTTGAACGGGATCGCACCTTCTGTTGTATGAATATAACCTGGATCTAGTGTATCAATAATATAGAGCAATTTAAATATGCAATTTCAAGATATTTGCTATTCCCTCAGTATACGCTAGTTTGCGTGCAATGGTTAGCCCGGTTATAGGGCTGAAAGATTTATTTGTTCATCGGCTATATAACTTGAACTAAAGAATATTTACACTTGCCACTCCAATGACAGAACAACCTTACAATCGCTGTTATCCCCAGATTTTCCCGTTGATCGAAAAAGAGTGCGTAAAGAGCCGCTTTCTAAACTTCACAAAGCGGCTCATCCAACCATACAACTTATTCCCATTAGACTATCTATTCTATTCAGAAGATCGAAATTAGTTCTTTCGTATACGGATGGCGCTCTTCGGCGAACAACGCATCCGCATCGAACCGATCCACGATCTGACCATCCTGCATGACCATCACCTGCTGACTCATTCGGTGTACAGCGGCCAGATCATGTGAGATGAACAGATAAGATAACCCCAGTGAGGTGCGCAGATCGGTCAGCAATTGGAGAATGGCACCTTGCGAGATGACATCTAGACTCGCTGTCGGCTCATCCAGAACAACGACGTCAGGCTCAATGCTGATGGATCGTGCAATCGTTACACGCTGACGCTGACCTCCACTCAGTTCATGGGGATAGCGTTCTGCCAGCTCTCCCGGAAGCTCTACAGCCTCAAGCAAGCGGCGGATATAAGCGTCTTTGGATGTATAAGTGAAATGGGACAGCTTGGTATTATGACCGAGCTGCTCATAAGGATCTATTAATGAATCTGCAATTTTGAGCTTCGGATTCAGAGCTGCAGATGGATTCTGGAATACGATCTGAATATTGCGGCGATAGGGGCGCAGGCGGCGTCCAGCTAACCGTGCAATATCCTGCCCACCAAGCAGAATCTTGCCATGATCTGCATCTTCTATCCGGAGCAGACAGCGGGCAAGTGTGCTTTTGCCACATCCACTCTCACCAACAAGACCCAGACATTGACCGGCTTGTATTGAAAAAGAAACGTTCTGGATTGCTGGACGTTCTGCGCCAGCATATGTGCGGCTGAGGTCTTCCACACGAAGTACGGGATCACTTGAGTTATTAGGCATGATCTTCATTCCACTCCAGCCTCCTTCAAGCCAGACTTCAACGAGCGACTCAGGACGGGAGCCGCCTCAATCAGCTTACGTGTATATTCATGCTGAGGATGATCAAGAATACGATGCTTACCACCTGACTCAACGATCTGTCCTTCCTTCATGACCGCCAAGCGATTCGCATAACGGCGAACGTGACGCCAATCATGTGTGATAAACAGAATGGCACAGCCTGTCTCTGCCTGCTTGCGGGCAAGCAACTCCAGCACGCGATGTCCAGAGACGCTGTCCAGCGCTGTTGTTGCTTCGTCTGCGATCAGCAGCCGAGGGGATAACATCAGCGATGTTGCTATGGATGCTCGCTGAAGCTGACCACCGCTCAGTTGGAATGGGTAACGGCGAAGCAACTTTGCATCCAGACCCACCGATTGCAGCGCCTCTTCCGCACGTTTCTTGCGGACAGCAGAAGATTTCTCCCCGTGCACCTTCTGGTATTCATCGAAGTGCCCACCAATGCTGCGAAAGGGCGTAAATGCCCCCTGATAATCCTGGAAAATATAAGAGATGCGGCTTCCCCGCAGGGCGCGCATCTGCTTCGGCTTCTGTTCAAGCAGATTGCTGCCTTCGAACAGAATACGCCCTGATGCGTGAAGATTGGGCGGTAGGAGCTGACCAATGGCTTGCGAGAGCAGGCTTTTGCCACTACCACTTTGTCCAACCAGAGCCATGAATTCCCCTTCGCGAACAGCGAGGGAGAAGTTGTTCACGATGGTACGATCTCGACTGGAGATGCTTAAATCCTCAATGGAGAGAATCATGACTGCACCTCCTTTTTCACATCGAACCGATCTCTTAGATAGTCGCCCAGCATGTTCGCGAGCAATACAATCGATACGATCGCAAGTCCCGGATATACCATTAACTCAGGTCGGGATTGGAAGTAAGGACGTGAGTCGTTCAGCATGGCACCCCATTCAGGTGTCGGCGGCTGTGCACCGAGTCCGATATAGGACAAGGAAGAGATCAGCAGGATGATTTTGCCCAGATCCAGACTAGCCAGTACAAGTACATGACCTGCGATATGCGGAAGCAGATGCTTCCTCATGATGCGTCCATCCGATAGACCATTGGTTTTTGCTACACGGATATAATCCTTCTGCGATTCTGATAGAACGGTACTCCGAACAAGGCGTGCGTAGCTAACCCATTTTACGATAACAATGGCCAGTACCAGATTACCGATGCCCGCACCCAGCAGTCCGCTCAATACAATCGCAACGATCGTGTCCGGAAAGGCGAGGAAAGCATCCGCAATTCGCATGAACAGCTTGTCGATCCAGCCGCGTTTGTAACCAGCGATTAGACCAAAGGGAATACCAATTAGCAGTGCTGCACCAAGAGCAAGCAGGCTATACCCAAGTGTCTGGCTGCCACCAAGCAGCAGGCGGGTCAACACATCGCGCCCAAGATGATCTGTTCCGAGCGGATGGAGCGCGCTAGCACCTTGCAATCGTCCTCGTAAATCGGTGAGGGTGTGATCATATTTTAGAACTAAAAAGGCATACAAGGAGGCCACGATGACCAGCAACACAAATAACAAGCCGATAATCGCCTGCCAGCTGTGCTTTTTGGATTTAGTGACTGGATTACGCAGGGATATCGTTTTCATCGAAGGGCCTCCTTTTCCTTGAGTTTCATTTCAGGATTCAAATAACGGTAAGATAAGTCAACGAATGTATTCACAACGAATACCACGATCGCCATGATCAAAATATAACCTTGAATCAGCGGATAGTCCCGCTGACGAATCGCATCCACCACCAGCTTACCGATGCCTGGATAAGCGAACAACACTTCAATAACCACAACCCCGCCAATCAAGCTGCCTAGGCTGACGCCAAACACGGTAATGACCGGCGGCAAGCTGTGCCGGAACGCATGAAGCAGGAAAATTCGGGCTTCGGATAACCCCCTTGCCCGGGCAGAGCGTACGAATTCTTGGCTGAGCGAGTCCAGCAAACTAGAGCGCAAAAGACGCACATAGACGCTGGAGATCGCAAGTCCCAGCGTCAGAGAGGGCAGAATTAGAGAGGTAAATCCATCTCGGCCCATCGTTGGCAGACTGCCAAAGCGTACGCCGAACATGTCAATCAGGATCAAGCCGAGCCAGAAGCTAGGTACTGCTGCGCCAACGATGGACAGCATACGGCTGACCTGATCAATCCAGCGACCCCGATGCAGTGCTGATAGAGAGCCGAGCGGTACAGCGATCAGCAGCATCACCAGCAATGCGCCAATGGTCAGCTCCGCTGTAGCCGGGATTGCACGCATTAACGTCTGCATCACCGGTTGACCTGTGGAATAGGATACACCGAAGTCGAGCCTAAAGAAATCAAGCAGCCAGTTACCAAACTGCACGGGAAGGGAGTCATTGAAGCCCATTTCCTCTCGCATCGCTTCGACCTGTTCCTGACTGACAGATAGTTCATCCACATTCAGGATCGTTAGTACCGGGTCACCGGGTGCAAGGCGGATGAACAGAAAGCTCACAAACATGATGAACAGCAGGAAGATGAATACCTCTAGAAACTTCCGCAGGACAATGCGAAACATTACATCACATCCAGCTTGTTGGTGATCATGTAATACTCACTGCGTGTTGTGACCCAGTTCTTAATCTTCTTGCCGTTATATGCCACAATCGTTCCCGGATGCAGTACAAATGAGTTCAGCACATGATCATGCACATAATTTGCCGCTTGCTCGGCAAGCTCGGCACGCTTCTCCGGGGCAACTGTGAGATTCAGCTCATCGATGATCTTCGTCAGTTCCGGCTCTTCCGATCCACTGAAGTTAAGCGCACCCTTCGGATGGTATGTAGCATTCAGGTAGTAACCGGCGTCTCCACGCGGAGCAGTTAGATTACTATACGTAGCGATATCCCAATCACGGTTGGACGCCATATAATCCTCAGGTGTATCGATCTGGCGAATTTGAACGTCAATGCCGATCTTCTTCGCATCGGATTGGAACACTTGAGCAATTAATGGTAGATCTGCACGAGCAGAGTACGTTAATAGTGTAAGTTGCAACGGTTTGCCGTCTTTGCTCATCACGCCATTCTGCAGCGTGTAGCCCGCTTCGCCCAGATATTTAATAGCAACATCCGCTCCAGACTCTGTTGTTGCATCCGTGTAGGTTGGTGCGAACGGCAGTGATGGTAGGAATGGGCCAATCGCAGGTTCACCGTAACCTAACAGGATCGTTTCCACGATACCCTGACGGTCAATAAGTGCATCTATTGCACGGCGTACATTCAGATCCTTGATGCTCTCCCGCTGCATGTTCATCGTCATCTGATGCACACGGAACGTTGAAGTGGATTCTACCTTCATACCGTCTAACGTTTGCAGTGAATCAAGACTCTCCACCTCTGGGCGATATACGATATCAACCTGTCCAGATTTCAGTGCAAGAGAGCGAGCATTCGCATCTTCATTAAACGAGAATGTCACGGAGTCGAGCGGTGAAGCACCATCCCAATATGCATCGTAACGATCTAGCTCCAGCTTACTGCCTGGCGTAAAGGAAGTGAGTTTAAACGGGCCTGTACCCATCGGCTTGTTCACAATATCCGGCTCACTCACGTCAATAATGGCCGTGTTCGGATTCACTAGCTCGGAAGCAAACTCCGGGAATGGCTGCGTTGTCGTGATCTCCAGTTTGTCGCCTTCAGCTTCGATCGTATCAATCTTGAGCGCATTCTGGATGGCTACATTTTCTTCTAACGCGCGTTCAAGCGAGGCTTTCACTGCTTTCCCCGTCATTGGCTTACCATTCTGGAACGTCACATCATCTCGCAGGTCAATCGTCCAGTGCTGACCATCTTCACTCTCCCAACTCTCCGCGAGCCATGGTGCAACTGTCAGATTCTCTTCATCCAGACGCACCAGCGTCTCCGTAATACCCGCGCGAAGCGGTACATAGCTTGAATCCACATGAGGATCCAGTGAACGGGTAGAGAAGTTATATAGGAAGTGTACGTTTTTGTCGGTGGATGATGACTGTGCAGCAGGGCTGGACTCAGATGATCCACAAGCGCTCAACAATCCAGCGCCCAAGGCCAGGGAGACTAGCACCAGCAAGGGTGACTTTATATTCAAGGTAATGCCCCTCTCTCTTAATCGTAATCATTATGATTTGTAAACAATGAGTATTATCATATCGTAATGATTACGTTTTGACAAGCGATAGTTTGGCGGTGAAATGCCAAAAAATCCGTCTCTCGAATGAGAGCGGATTCTTCATGTTTTTTGTTACATATGAGGGGTTGAAGGGTGGTTAAAAGAAGCCTATTAACGTTCAACCACAACTTGATATGAATTTAGAATATATGAAGTACCGTGTCTTCAGTAATGAAAGCATCGGGCAGAACCTTTTTGTAAATCCTTAAATCAACCCTGCCATATCCTTCTCAATAAAATCTCCATCTAGTAATTCATAAGGCCAATCATAGATATCCGGGTTCTCTCTGCAATGCGAATTAATGATAAGTTGACCGTTAGACCGGAGAATGATTACGCCAGACTCACTGTCAGTCAGTGCCATATCCCCGTTTAAACTTCCGTTTAGAGTATTAATCGCTTGAAATAGGACTTGTAATGCTTCTTCAGGTGAACGTGAAAAAACTGAAATAGTGATACAGTAGTTAATATTTAAATTAAGCTCTTCTCTCGTAAAACTCACTAATTCATCATCGTCTTGTACACTCGCCGAGAAATTAGGGTTCGTAATTGAGTAATAATCCTCTTTATATTTCATATTCGTCTCTTGAGAGAATTCTTTCAGAGAACTCAACAATAATTCTGCTAATTGTTCAGTGTCATTTTTATAAAATAGGTACAAGGATAAGTCGATACTATTCCCTCCAGAAGAGCTGATTATAATTAATACAATTCTTGGTTTCACTCATCTACAACTTAGTATATTTCTTAGCAGTAACAAGCCCTGGATACGATGTCTCTAGAGTTTCATAAGCTATGTCTATCTCATCACCGACATTCAATACAGACAGATTTACACCACTAACCCAATATACTTCGCTATATTTGTTGGATTGTATTAATTTATTAGGATCTTCCTCAAGATCGTCTGGTAGTAGATCACTAATGACAAGAATTCTATTGTTTACTTGGTCAATATCTTTTACCATTCCCTGAACTGACCTATCCTCTGAACTTGGAATACCGCACGCGCTCAATAATAACAAGGACATGAATATCAACAAAATCTTATATACTTTGCTCAAGGTTATCCCCCTCTTCTCTACTGATTAGCCCAGGCTCTTAAACCTGCATCGCTTATATCGATTGGTTCCTGGTTGGACATATATTCAGCAGTTGCCAAAGGAAAGGCATACCCTCCTGTGATAATTTCGCCATGCTGTCTTCTCATAGTTCCACCCTTTTCAATTAGAAGAATGATTCGTTCATATAGATCATGAAACTTCACTGCAACTTCGTTGCCAGAGTCAATTAACAATAACCACTCTAAGTATGCTTCACAAGTTCCTTTGATAAAATTGTTCTTTAGTTCCCCTAAGGCAGGGCACTTTTCTGCTATACATGCATTAGGCTCATACCCGAGTGCCTGAGAAGCTTTGAAGAAAGGATATGACGTATTTAATTCATAGAATGTGATTAACAATGCTGCACGTCTGATATATTCCTGTAGTAGTGCCATGTGTGACGGATCATCTACACTAGCTGATTTGCTCCAGTTCATGTTATTAATTCTTGCTATACCTTTGGAAAAAGTATTCATGGATTACCTCCACAATATTTCCTATGTGTTTAACCCTTCTAAATCTAGCGGTTTCATCTCAAGGAATTTATCATACCAACTATTTAACGGAATATGAGCGCTCCCTACTACATCTAGTTCTCTTAGTTTTTCTCGGATCAAATTACTGAACGTGGTTGGAATGACCAACGATTGGGTGAAGCTATTAATACAACGGCAGGTACTGTTGATTGGATTGACCAGAGAAAAGGACAAAATAATGCACCTGTTACTGTATTTTATCATCAAGATGGGGGTTACGTTGTCAGAAGAAATGATAGTGGGGAAATTATCCAGATAAGTCAGGTGGATGACCCCAATTGGAGCACATACTGGTCAGATGATGATATAAACTGGAATATAGAATCAAAGTTATCGTTATCTATTTAAAAGGAGTGAAACAATTGTCAGATAATAATAATTGGAATACAGATTATCCTCCCGTTAATATTAATACAATAAGGACCGTTGAGAGGAAGTGGGGGATTCGATTCCCTTCGGAATATATCAGTTTTATACAAGATTACCACGGTGGAGAGCCTACCGAGCCGACGCTAAATATTGGTGAAAAAGAAGTGGCGTTCTCTTACTTTTTAACCTTTATCGCATTTGATGAACTTGATATTTTGGATGTATATAATGAGCAAAAGGGTAATCTTCTCTCTAAACATTTTCCTTTTGCTCTGGATAAAGAGGGTAACTTGTTTTGTTTCAACTTCAATGACACTAGGCAACCGTCTATTGTGTATGTAGAAACAATATCTTCTTCAGAACCTTCGGTATATAATGTGGCAAGTAATTTTACTGAGTTTGTCCAACAATTTAATTAAATAATCAAGCTTTTTAGTAAAACGTATGGCTCTTGTTTTAAATCCGTCATAGGGAAGGACAAGATTACTTATTTAGTACATGAGAAAAACAAAAGGCTGTCTACGATCTAATATCATCATAGGCAGCCTCAAAGATAGTCTATAGTTTTGAAACATCGGTAAAGCATTAATAATGTCTTCTGACATTTGTCTTTTACATATCATCTTTCCTAAACCACTCCCCGCTCCAACACCCCAAACTCCACCCGGTTCCGCCCATTCTGTTTCGCCTGATACAACGCCTTATCTACCGCAGCAAAGAGCTGCGTCAGATACCCCTCCGCATTCTCTGGTACATGCGCATAGGCAAAATCCTCAATCGACAGAATACCGATGCTAATCGTTGTGGACACCTGTGCAGTCCCATGATCGACCATGACTAGATTGGATTCCACCGCGAGTCTTACGCGTTCAGCGATAACATTCGCCAAGTCATGTTCGGTGTGCGGAAGGTAGATCATGAACTCCTCCCCACCATAGCGGGTTAGGATATCCGTACTCCGAATGGATTGTCTTACGGCCTCCGCTGTGCGAACGAGCACTTCATCCCCAATCACATGCCCATAGTGATCGTTGATCGCCTTAAAATGATCGATGTCGAGCAGTAGTAGAGAGAATGGCGTTCGGTACTGAATGTTAGTAATGACCTCATGATTCAGATGCTGGGTCAGGTAACGACGGTTGTAACACTGCGTCAGGCTGTCGGTCAGCACCAGTTCTTCCAGCTTACGATTGGCCTCGGACAACTCCTGACGGATCAGATCCAGCGAATGATTACGCTCCTGAAGTGTCTCATACTGCCAATTCAACTCTTTCACATAATAGCGCTCCTGCGAGACGTCCTGAAAAGTTAGAATATGACCGATGGGTACAAGCATCGAATCAACAATTGGGGACGATTGCATAATAAAATGGTGTTCCTGGTTATTCCCCTCTACAATCACCTCTAGCTGCGATAGAACGATTTTCTTCGCCCTATATTCGTACAGAAACTTCTGGTAATTGCCTTCTACACGAACACCACATAGAAATGCCTCCATATCAAAAGAATCCCCCACATGCATATCCATAAAGGACCTGGAGGCTTTGTTCGCTTCAACAATAATCTCATTCTCATCCAGAACGAGGATGCCGTAAGGAATCGTGTTAATCATATCCTCATGGGCAATGGAGACCAGATCGAACACGTTATACCTTTTGATGACATAGACGAAGAACAGATCGGATAGAAAAATGCCAAGGGAGGTCATCCCGGGAATGATCGGCAACCACGGACTCAAGATCACATTCAGAATAGCATCAATAGTTGCAAAAACTGCTAACACCAGAATACCCCTGAGGGTGATTCTTACCTGATTTTTGATCATCGTAGGTGTCTTAGCTGAAGATAGCGCGCGGAATAAAATGACGAGGGAGGCTAAGAAATAGCTCACCAGAATAGCCATCGCTACCCAAAACCAAGGCCCGTATGCCCGCTCAATATAGCCGCCCTCTAGTGGAATAACAAACTCATGCCATGGATTGGCGACCACACCTACTGCTCCAATCAAAGCTGGGACAAAAAGCAGATACGCCCCTTTGGTACTCAATCGCTCTGCGTAGCCAGTAATGAAAATCGTCAACAATAGCCAGCCACTTCCTAATAGAGAGACAGCGACAAAAGACAACGTAACGTAGAACAATTGCAAGCCGGGATCATCCGTTAACGTAATCGCAAACTGACAGAATGGCCACAATATCATCAACCCGTGAAACAGAAAATACACCTTATGTAAGTTCGTAATTCTAGCGGTAACAAATACATACACACCTACACCAAACAATAGGACAAATAACAAGAGATCATACCATACTAGTGGGTTCACGAACCTTCTCCTTCTTGGATGCGACAATGACTACACAGTTACTATGCAAATAGATCTAAAATACACCTCAATTACATCTCATACGTTGCCAAACTTCACGACTTCGCTAACAACTATATTGGATACTTCTAAAATAATTCTATTTACGTTCTGGTTAAATTAACCATATATTATCACACCACAGATAGGGTGAGTAGCCCATTCGTTGGAAGTATGACCAACCTCTGATTGAAATGCTGATCTATTTTGCACTTTTGTGAAAGATTTTAAAGGTTCCACGCCAAAAAAACGTCCAGCTTTAACTGAACGCCATCCAGCCCGTAACGGGATGAGTGATTTATACTATTGAAAAGATCCGAACAATTCGCGCAGGTAGTCTCTCCGTCCATGCAAAATCCGGTGTATAACAACTACTCCACCAAGAATCCGATAAAAAACTAGATAGGGCTCAACAGTTATAAAACGATACCCTCTGGATATCAGGTTATATTCATCTTCTTGCAGTACCGATCCCAAATTAGGAAATTCAGCAAGATTAGCTATGGAATTATCAAGCTTCTGTAGCATGTTGTCCGCGGCAGAAGCATTCTCATGTGATATATATGAAAAAATTTCGTCCAAGTCATCTACAGCAGCTGGAGAATAATTGATTTTACTTTTTGGATTCATTTATTTTTCTCCGCATTCTAGCCATGACTTGGTCATGATCAAGCAGTTCTTCACCTTCAGCAACCTGTTTTTCCGCAACCAACAATTTCGATTGGAGCTTGTATCTAGCCTCCATTCTCCGGTAAGCTTCGTGACTCATTACGACCAGGTCTGCTTCGCCGTTACGGGTAAGGACAACCGGTTCATCAAGTTCATGGCAAAATTTCGAGAAGCCATTATAATCTTGGCGAATTGTTGTGGAGGGCT
The DNA here is from genome assembly GCF_036884255.1 of Paenibacillus tundrae. Taxonomy (NCBI): domain Bacteria; kingdom Bacillati; phylum Bacillota; class Bacilli; order Caryophanales; family Paenibacillaceae; genus Paenibacillus; species Paenibacillus tundrae. The sequence goes on from NZ_CP145605.1 coordinate 6,426,377, forward strand.
TTATGTGCATAATCAAAACTCCTTTCTCACATTACTTTATTATGACATTATTATATCATTATAATAAATAAAATTTCTAATTTTTTGTATATAATACCCGATTTATCTTTTTGATAACGGCTCATTATCCGAGAAAAGATCCGGGTTATCCTTCAACATCTCCGTAAGCACCTCGGTTGTTCTGGCAGCATCACACACGCTGGCGACTGCATCGCCGAAGCTTCCTATGTGCATCGCACCTTCTTGAACCAGCACCTCATCCACCTTCCAGAAATGCTCTGACCAAGATAATCCGCAATGTCTGCGGGAAGGCACCGAGATTTTAGTTCCATCTGGCAAAACGGTGTACAACATCTCATGTTCATCGGTCATTCTGCCTGGAATGTCCACCCACTCCTCGATACCATGGATAAACGTATTTCGTTTCAAATCCACGCCCACAAGCAATATGGTTGCTTTACGATCAAGCAACTTCCCCCATGCCGAGCCCCGCGCACATGGCGTATCGAAGAGATGATCGTCCTGTGTGAACGCCCGTGCATCCTTACCTAATGCTGCAACAGAATGTGTAGGGTGCCAAGAACGAACCACGTTAGGACGTTTGCGGAACAGCTCTGGTAGAATCCCCACACAACAGGAAGACGTTTCCACGTGGAACAATGGATTGCTTTTGTTAATAGTAGACCATGTATGCGTAGGCAAAACGAGCAATCCATCCTTCATATATTCACTCAACGCATCCAGCACAGTATCAGCGCCACCTTCCACCTCCCCCATACTTTTCATGGAAGAATGCATTAGCAGTGTTTTTATCAATACCTAGTTGCTCTAGCTGTCTCAGCAAACTTTCTTTCGTGTACATATCCTTCCTCCTTGTCCAAGGTATAACTCCCATGACTATCCTAATTAATTATGCTTGTTGCACACCTCTCATCATTTTGAGGAGCGTTTGGTCTGCACATGCCTCAGCCAGATCTATAGGTGTTGTTCCATCTCGATCCTTAGCATATAGATCCACACCATATTCTAATAACACTTTGATAGCATCGGCATTTTCTGCACTTACAGCTCTATGTAACGCCGTTTGCTTACAATCGTTTCTACTTTCTTTATCAGCACCGTTATTTAAAAGAAATCGCATCGCCACCACATTATTGTAATCAGCAAAGTTATGGAGCGGCGGAAAGGCTTTCCCTTCTTGATCCATATCACTGCCAAACTTTAAAATGCCTTCTAACAAGTTTCCATCTGTGCAATGAAGGGCAATACTAAATCCCTTTTTACCCACTTCTTTTGTATACACATCTGGAAAGTCAGACTGAATATAGTTCACAATATCTGGTGAGTGTTCAAATGCAATTTCAAGAGGTGTTCGCGTAAGCGCGCGTTTCCCCACGGTTGCCCCTTTTTCCGCTAACAGTTGAAATGCTCCCAAATTATTGTGCCTACTACAAAACTGCAATGGTGTTCCACGATTTTTAAGCACTTTATCTAGATGAGACTTCTTGGCATTAGCTGCTAAAGCTCTGATTCTTTCCATCTCATTCATGTAACATGCGAATACTAGCGTGTCTTTAACTTGCTCCGCTTTTAGCGACTGTTGCAGAACTACCTTTCGATCCTCTTCCCACGGTTCCAAACCATATCTCTGATATACAATTAACTCCAAAACATCCATGTCATAAATTTCAGGATTCATATCATGTACTAAGCCATACTCAACCAAGCTGCCTTCGCTTACCCTAATACAGAGAACACCCTTTCCTTGCATAATGTCCGTATTCTTGTTGATATACTTATCAAATAAATGGATCGTCATATCTCCGTCATACGAGAAAAATTGATTTTCTATCATGCGATAGTACCCGCTCGTGAATGCATTTTGAGTACCCAAGATTAAATATGTATAGGTTTGTCCACTTAATATTGGGTCATTAACTATCGCATTGACTAACTCCTGTATATCCTCCATCGAAAACAACTCTCCGTTCCGATTGTATTGTGCCTTTCTCACAAATCATTCCAAGTAAACTACCTTCTAGGAACTATTATAGCAAACTCATCCTAGTGCTCTTAGCCGTAGGAGAATAAAAATTAACTAAGATTCTCAACGTAACACTAAACCAATCCTAAGCCACCTACTAAACGAAGGCATAGCATGATAAAGAGCCGAGGCTAACCCCCGGCTCCAATATAGTTGATCGATTATGAATTCATAATTCTATAAATACCACATTATTTAATAACAACATAATCCAGGTTAACGAGCTTCGCGTACGTGATGATCTGGTCTGTTGTCAGGTTCAAGGATACAACCGTATGGTGACCGCCACCATTTTCGATCCATGCCTTCACTCCGTCTTGGAAGTTTGGCTTCACGCTCCAAAGCACACGTGCTACTGGCAGATTAGGTGCTGGAACTGTCGGCTCGAATGCAGACACTTCATTGATCAGCAATTTGTAGTGGGTACCGAAGTCAGCCATCGATACAACAACGCCTTCGCCTGCTTTACCGTCGAATACAAGACGTGCTGGATCTTCACGATCGCCAATTCCCAGTGGTGACACGATAATTCTCGGTTTGGTGCTAGCGAGTGTTGGATCAACTTCAAGCATGTGAGATTGCAGGATTGCTTCTTGACCCGCTGCCATCTCGTACGTGTAATCCTCCATGAAGCCGGTGTTTTCATTGTGAGCCATGATTTTCAGCAAACGGTCAAGCGCTGCTGTTTTCCAGTCACCCTCACCGGCGAATCCATAACCTTGAGCCATCAGACGTTGTACCGCCAGACCTGGAAGCTGCTTCATGCCATGCAGATCTTCGAAGTTGGTTGTGAAGGCACTATAGCCACCTTCGTCCAAGAAACGTTTGATCGCAATTTCATAGCTTGCTTGCACACGCACACTTGCTTCCCATGCTTCCTTGCTGTTCGTACCGTAGTCGAACTCATACAGCTCTGCATATTGAGCGATAAGATCATCGATCTCTTGCTCAGTTACAGCATTCACGTACTGAACGAGATCACCGATACCGAAGTAGTCCACTGTCCATCCGAACTGGATTTGTGCCTCTACTTTATCGCCTTCCGTTACACCTACGTTGCGCATGTTGTCACCGAAACGAGCAACTTTGAGGTTATACCCTTCGTTATACGCTACCGCTACGTCCATCCAATCGGCAACTTGTTGCTGTACTTCTGGGCGCTCCCAGTAGCCAACGACGATTTTATTTTGTTTTCTCAGACGCGCATTGATGAAGCCATATTCACGGTCACCGTGTGCCGCTTGGTTCAAGTTCATAAAGTCCATATCGATGGTAGCCCATGGAATGCTCTCATTGAATTGGGTTGCCAAGTGAAGCAGTGGCTTTTGCAGCAATTTCGTACCACGAATCCACATTTTTGCTGGAGAGAAGGTATGCATCCAAGTGATCACACCCGATACTTCGTCACGGTAGTTCACTTCTTTCATAATGCTCGTGATTTTATCTGCGCTTACAGCCAGATCCTGCAATACGAGTGGGTATGGGAGCACGCCGCTTGCGTTAAGGGCATCCGTAATTTTCTGTGCATTCGCTTTAACTTCACCCAGTGCTTCTTCTCCGTACAGATGCTGTGAACCTACGACAAACCAGAATTCTTTTGCTGCTGTTGCTGACATGTTATCATCCTCATTTCATTTTTATAGTTGAACATATGAGTTTACACTTGCCACTCCGATGTCAGAACAACCTTCCTATCGCTGTTATCCCCAGATTTTTTGATTCCCTTCTCCAAAGGGGAAAATCCGGGGATAAAGGCGAACGCTCCGCTTCTTCAGGTTATTTCTGCCCTCTCCGTTATCGTGTAAAAAGTATAGTTGAACATAAGTCATTCCCACAATAAACCACTTGGAAGTTAGAACACACTTCCAATCACCCTTATAATCACATTATTTCTGACCGTAGTACGCATCCTTGCCGTGCTTCCGCAGATAGTGTTTATCCAGAATGCCCTGTGGCAATTCCTTTGCAAAGCTATTCAACTGGCGCGCGTACAGGTTCATTTTGCACACTTCCTCTAGTACGACGCTGTTCACGACAGCCGACTTGGCATCCTTGCCCCATGTGAACGGTGCATGACCATGCAGCAGGACAGCCGGGATCGCCATGACATCCAGTCCGCGTTGTTCAAATGTCTCAATAATGACGCGTCCTGTCTCCGCTTCGTATCCACGGTCAACCTCATCCTGGTTCAAGAAACGTGCACATGGTACAGCTCCGTAGAACGTATCGGCGTGCGTTGTTCCCATAACGGGTACGTCCAGACCTGCCTGCGCCCAGATGGTTGCCCATGTGGAGTGCGTGTGTACGATACCGCCAATTTCCTTGTAATGCTTATATAGAACGGCATGGGTTGCGGTATCCGAGGAAGGTCTCATCTCCCCTTCAACCACGTTACCGCCGAGATCGACGACAACCATGTCGCTGGCTTTCATTTTGTCATAGTCGACTCCGCTTGGTTTAATGACGAACAGACCGCTTTCACGATCAACCGCGCTGACGTTACCCCAAGTGAATTTCACCAACCCGTGCTTTGGCAGTTCCAGATTGGCCTGGAATACCTCTTCTTTCAAATGCTCTAGCATGTTATTCCCTCCCGTTCTCTAATAGTGCGTGTTCAAAAAGTCGGTTTTCAGTACCGAGAAGATGGGATGAAGCTAGAAATGGAGTAGCGGAGCGTAGATAGAGCTACGTGAGCAACGGACATTTCGGCTGAATCCCATATTCGATGTTGATGATGCTACTAGGCATCCTTCGTAATCAAAAGCGGTCTTTTTGAACGTTCTCTACCAGATGCTCAACAGCTGCGTGCTCAATCGCGAGTCCACTCCGGTAGCGTTCGATAAATGCTTCGAATCCCTTCACATCGGCTGCCTCCGGTGCGACTTCGACCCCTTCCACATCCTTGAATACCTTCTGCTCTAGGAAAACATCCAATGTCTCCTGCTCACCTTGGTTGATCAGGTACGATGCAAGCAATGCCATACCCCATGCGCCGCCTTCGCCAGCTGTGGACATGACGGATACTGGAACGTTCATTGCTGCGGCTACAATTCGTTGTCCCACCACAGGCGTTTTGAACAATCCACCATGTGCCAAAATGCTATCAATAGCCACTTGCTCCTTCTCGGTAAGAATATCCATACCGATCTTGAGTGCGCCAAAGGCACTGAACAGATGCGTACGCATGAAGTTCGCCAGGTTGAACTTGCTCTCTGGAGAACGGACAAACAATGGACGACCATGCTCCAGACCTGTAATATTTTCACCCGAGTAGTAACCGTAGCTGAGCAATCCACCGCCATCTGGATCAGCCTCTAACGCCTTGTTAAACAACACGCTAAACAGTTTGCCGGAATCCACCTCGATACCCATTGCCTCAGCGAATTCACGGAACAGTCCGATCCAGGCATTAATGTCACTGGAACAGTTGTTGGCGTGCACCATGCCGACCGGGCTACCATCTGGGGTAGTTACCATGTCGATCTCGGGATACACACTGGACAATTCCTTCTCAAGTACAATCATCGCAAATACGGATGTGCCGACCGAGATGTTCCCTGTACGTTTCCGTACACTGTTCGTCGCCACCATCCCCGTACCTGCATCACCCTCTGGCGCGCAGAGCGGAATACCGGTAACCAAGTCCCCTGAAGGATCAAGCAGCTTGGCTCCTGCTTCATGCAATTCACCTGCATGTTCACCTGCGAGGTATACCTTAGGCAGCAAGTCCTCTACTTTCCACGGATACCCCTTGCCAGCGATATGTTCGTTGAACTGGTTCACCATGGATGGATGATAGCTATGTGTAGCTTCGTCAATTGGGAACATCCCCGATGCATCACCGATTCCAATCGCTTTATTGCCTGTCAGCAACCAGTGGATGTAACCCGCCAGCGTAGTCATATAATCAATCTGAGGCACATGCTCTTCTTGATTCAAAATGGCCTGGTACAGGTGGGCAATACTCCAGCGCTCTGGAATATTGAACTGCAACAGGTTGGTTAATTCTCGCGCCGCTGCTCCAGTAGTGGAGTTACGCCACGTCCGAAACGGCACCAGCAATTCTCCTGCTTTATCTAGCGCAATGTATCCATGCATCATCGCTGAGAACCCGATCGATCCAATCGTTGTCAGCGTAATGCCATACTTCTGCTGCACATCCTCTTTCATCTCGCGATACGCCGTCTGTAGACCTGTGATAATGTCCTCTTGGTTGTAGGTCCAATATCCATCTTTCAGCAGGTTCTCCCACTCATAACTGCCGGACGCAATCGTCTCAAAACGCTCATCGATCAGCACTGCTTTAATGCGCGTTGATCCAAGTTCAATCCCAAGTGAGGTAGCTCCCTTGGCAATGGCTCCTTTAACATCCAGATGACTCATCATTCCCGTGTATCCCCTCTCTGGTCGCCGTTTACGTGCGAAGGAAAATATCTATTAGATGTTGTTAAAAACACACTATTAAGAAGCATCTTAGAAAAAATGCTGCTTCACTTGCGTTAATGGCTGTAATCCACGCTATGATTCAGTTCCAAGCATCCCTATTCACACGATTCCTCTCCAATAGGGAGTAGTGTCATGCTCTCTTTCACTAAGAATGCGCTTTCCTAATCTGACAGCCTTAGTATATTTTTTGTACGTACATTTGTCAATTATATATTATAGTTATACTTACAAAGACCACATATTGATCTGTATCCTGCTATTATAGCGTCTTGTAGACAGATAAACGGGTTATGCTGTAAGGTACACATCAACTGTATCTGGCCTGAAATGTACGCAACATTGCGAAAAATACATAGCTTCATTCTCATCTAAATCAAATCATGCTAGAATATGTACGTACAACTATTTGAACTCTACACGTTAATATAGATAAGTCATGATGAAAGAAGTGGAATATGTGAAGCCTAAATACCAAGTCATTATTGATGATATAAAGAGCCATATCCTCTCGGGAACGTATAGCATAGGCGAACAGATTCCGACAGAGTCAGCTTTGCAAGACAGCTATAATGTAAGTCGCCAGACGGTGCGGAAGGCCATTCTGGAATTGTCTAACGAGGGATTTTTGCGAAGTGAAAAAGGTTCAGGAACCTATGTAAGCAATCAGTATCGCTCTCGCTCAGGTGGCAACACGTCGAAGAAAACGATTGGTGTCATTACGACGTATATCTCAGACTACATTTTTCCATCCATTATCCGTGGCATAGAGAGTCGTCTGAATGAGGACAACTATTCGTTGTTGCTCGCCAGCACCAACAATGATGTCGCACAGGAGAAGAAAGCACTTGAAATGATGCTCTCCTACGGCGTCGATGGTTTGATCGTCGAACCAACCAAGAGTAATCTTTACAACCCGAACATCGCGTATTACCTGTCATTCAAAGAGCAGGATGTGCCCTTTACAATGATTAATGCGTTCTATGAAGAACTGGAGGTGCCTTTCTTCTGTCTGGATGATGTGCAGTCCAGTTACCTCGCTACCCGGGAGATGATCGCGAAAGGTCATACCCAGATTGGCATTATTGCGAAGATGGATGATTTGCAGGGCAAATACCGGATGAAGGGATACATCAAAGCGCTGGGTGAAGCAAAATTACGTTTCCATCCCGAGCAGGTGCTTTCGTTTGATACAGCATCCAAACCTGAGTTGTCCTCCAATGTGACTGCGTATCTGAACGAAAATAGGGATTCACTCACCGCAATTGTCTGTTACAACGACGAAGTGGGACTTGAAGTGGTGAACGCCTGTCGGCAACTGGACATCTCCATTCCGCATGAGTTATCCATCATCGGTCAGGATAATTCGTACATTGCCAAGAACGCTAATATCCGGCTCACCACGCTAACCCATCCCCAAGAGCAAATGGGACGTGATGCGGCCGATTGGGTGATTAAGAAGCTGCAAGGCAAAAAGGATCTTCCGACAAATACCTACTATCAGCCCGTACTGGTAGAAGGTGAAACGGTGAGAGAGATCGAGGTAGAATAATATAAAATCGAAACCGCTCGGCAGGTATATCCTACTTGCCCTGCGGTTTTTTTAATTGCCAGCGGCTAGGTTATGGAATTGATTTACATCCATATTTTTCATTGACACCCTCTCCAGAAAAGCGATATATTTATTGACGTTGATAATCATTATCATAAATAGAAAACGTTTTATTATGTTCTTATTCGAATTTCCACTCTTTAATCTTCCATGTTTAGCTACATACGGCGGAGATTCAGCACCATCCAATACATTCAAGGGTTCAGGAAGGGGAAACACATGACCACGAAGAAAAAGCTATCGATCGGAACACTCCTTATCTCACTTATGCTGATCATGGTATTAGCCGCGTGCGGGAATAAGCCAGAAGAACCTGCAGCTACGCCTGCTGCAAGTGACACCACAGCAACTGAAACAGAGACAGCGACACCTGCCGCTGAAGAAGACAATGCAGGCTATCCAATTAAGATCAAACATGCATTGGGCGAAACCGTTATTGAAGAAAAGCCTGAGCGTGTAGCTACTGTACAATGGGCGAACCATGACGTTGTTCTTGCACTTGGACAAGTTCCTGTGGGCTTCTCTGCTGCAAACTTCGGTGTACAAGATGACAGCGGTCTTCTGCCTTGGACGGCTAAGAAGCTCGAAGAGCTTGGCGTAACCGATCCAAACGTATTCATGGATACAGACGGACTAGACTTTGAAGCTATTTCTGACTCTAACCCCGATGTAATCCTTGCTGCATATTCCGGAATTACACAAGAGGACTATGATCTCCTAAGTGAAATCGCTCCGGTAGTCGCTTATCCAACAGCTCCATGGGCAACAACATGGCGTGAACAGGTTAGCCTGAATGCTGAAGGTATGGGTATGAAAGCAGAAGGCGAACAACTGATTAAAGATACAGAAGACATGATTAATGAGAAGCTCAGTGCATACCCACAGATCAAAGACAAAAAAGTGGTATGGGTTAATTTCTCCGCTGAAGACATGTCCAAACTACACATCTATACACCTGTAGATTCCCGTGTTGCTTTCTTGAATGAACTGGGACTGGTTATTCCAGATAGCCTCTCTAGCCAAATCACCGATCCTAACAGCTACTCTCTGAGCCTAAGTGCAGAGAATGCAGAAGTTCTGAATGATGCAGATATCCTCGTTGGTTACGGTAATGCCGAGTTGTTGAAAGCTATTCAAGCGGATCCACTTCTAGGCAAAATCCCTGCTGTTCAAAGAGGTTCTGTTGCATTTATTGAAGCAGATACACCTCTCGTTGCTGCAGGAACACCTAACCCACTGTCCATCTCCTATACCATTGATGATTACTTGAAACTCATTGGCGCAGCGATCGACAAGGTCAATGAATAATACATCCGTTTCGAATAATACATCCGTTTCGAATAATAACCAAATACGAGCACATATGCCCAGGAACTTCATTCTGGTGTTGAGCATTTGCGTGATTCTGCTCGGTGCAACTCTAATTGCCTCACTGGTCTTCGGCTCTCGACCAGTGAGGTTTCATGAGTTAATCGACGGATTATTTCATCCGGAAGTAGACTCCTATGGAGCTAATATTGTGCGCAAGCGGATTTCGCGAACAGTCTTCAGTTTATTATGTGGAGCAGCTCTCGGCATTTCAGGAGCACTGATGCAGTCTGTAACTCGGAACCCCCTTGCTGACCCGAGCATATTAGGCGTCAATACAGGCGCTTCCTTGTTTGTGGTTTGTGGGATTGCGTTCCTGAATATCAGCAGTGCTAATCAGTATATCTGGCTAGCGCTCGCCGGGGCTGCAATCACTGCTGTGTTCGTATTCGGTATTGGCTCCATGGGGCGTGGCGGAGCCACGCCCATTAAGCTTGTTTTAGCCGGAGCGGCCATCAGTGCCGCACTTTCCTCCCTCGTCACCGCCATTATGATTCCACGTTCATATGTCATGGATCAATTTAGGTTCTGGCAAGTCGGAAGCGTGGGTTCCGCTACTTGGAGTGGAATCAGTACATTCATTCCGTTCCTCATTGTAGGTGTGATCATTGCATTGCTTACGGCTCCCGCACTCAATGCACTGGCGCTAGGCGACGATGTTGCAACAGGACTCGGCGTTCGAACCGGAACGCTGCGCTTTATTGCCGCACTTGCAGGGGTTCTATTGTGCGGAGCAGCGACAGCCCTTGCGGGTCCAATTGGCTTCATCGGCTTGTTATCTACACATGTCATTCGCCTGATTCTGGGGCCTGACTTACGATTTGTCATACCGATGTCGGCTGTTGCCGGAGCCATTATTTTGACGATATCCGACGTTGGTGGCAGGCTCATCAGCAACCCTGGGGAGCTTGAGGTGGGTGTCGTTACAGCGTTTATTGGCGCTCCAATACTAATCATCCTAGCGATGCGATCGAAAGTGCGATCCTTATGAGAGATCAATCCATTGAATTTATTATGGCGGGCAGACGTCACAGGCGTCGCCGCTGGATACTCGTCACTAGTCTTCTTGCTGCACTAGCCTGTGTGTTATGCTGTGCTATGCTTTTACTTGGGAACACCATTTATCCGGTAAAAGATGTTATCGCCTCCCTCTCAGGGGAGAAAATCAAAGGTGTTACGTTTGCCGTAAATACGATCCGTTTACCACGGATGCTAACAGGTCTCTTTGCCGGATTTGCATTCGGTATTGCAGGGCATACCTTTCAGACCATGCTACGCAATCCGCTAGCGAACCCTAATGTGATCGGCATAACGTCTGGTTCAAGTGCAGCGGCCGTTTTTTGCATCGTTGTGCTTCATGCGAGTGGAGCAGTCGTTTCCTTAGCTTCTGTGCTTGCAGGTCTGGCTACTGTGCTATTCATATATGTACTCTCTAGAGGAAAAGTGTTCTCTATCGGACGATTAATTCTAATCGGAATTGGAATCCAGGCGATGCTTGATGCGGTCATATCTTATCTACTACTAGTTAGCTCTGAAAAGGATATTCCTGCCGCGATTCGCTGGCTTACAGGTAGCCTCAACGGTTCTCAGATGAGTGCACTGCCGCCTCTGGTGATTACTGTACTCATCTGTTCACCGATTATCATTCTATTAGGTAAACATTTAAGCATCCTGGAGCTTGGTGAGCAGTCGGCTTTCTCACTCGGCGTGGATACAGACAGAACTAGGATCGCTCTGATCGTGGGTTCTGTTTGCATGGTTGCTATTGCTACAGCAACTACAGGCCCGATCGCCTTTGTCTCCTTCCTTGCGGGACCAATCGCGAAGAGACTCGTTGGTGCGGGTGCGTTGAACAGCATCCCGGCAGGTCTGGTTGGCATTAATCTCGTTCTAGGCGCAGATCTGATCGGGCAGTTTGCTTTTGAGTACAGATTCCCCGTAGGCGTCATTACCGGATTACTCGGAGCACCGTATCTAATCTTCCTGTTAATCCGAATGAATCGAAAGGGGGAATTATAATGAAACCGACACATGTGTTTGAAGCCAAGCAGCTTGTTGCTGGATATGACAATAAAACAATCATTCACGGCGTCGATCTGGTTATCCCGAGCAATAAAATAAGCGTGATTATCGGTTCCAATGGTTGTGGTAAATCAACGCTCCTGAAAACGATGGCTCGGCTCATTAAGCCGACATCTGGCAGTATTACACTGGATGGCAAAGCCATCGGTAAGATTCCGCCCAAGCAAATGGCTCGTGTAATCGGTCTTCTCCCGCAGTCTCCCATTGTTCCAGAAGGTATTTCCGTAGCCGACCTCGTCGGTCGAGGTAGATTTCCACACCAATCCTTGTTTAGTGGTTGGTCGAAGAAGGATTACGAGGCGGTTGCCGAAGCAATGACTCTTATGAATATTACCGAGTTCGCCAATCATAACATCGACGAGCTCTCCGGCGGACAACGTCAGCGTGTCTGGATCGCCATGGCATTAGCGCAACAGACCGACATTCTGTTTCTGGATGAACCGACGACGTTCTTGGATATTACCTATCAAGTGGAGATTCTGGACCTACTTACTGAACTAAATCGCACACACGGAACAACGATTGTTATGGTTCTTCATGACATCAACTTATCTGCACGTTATGCAGACTATATCTTTGCACTCCACACCGGAAAGCTTGTCGCTGAAGGCACACCTTCAGAGGTTATTACAAGCGGACAGGTCAAAGACATTTTTGGACTAGATTGCACGGTTATTGAAGACCCCATCTCGGGATCTCCTCTCGTTGTACCGAAGGGGCGATATCACGTTCATGGTGCGCACTAGGCTGGATTTCGAACTAAAAATAAGAATGAAGAACTGAAATGGCTCCGAAGATGAGGCTATAAATTTTGTAAAATAACCCCCTGTCTTCATAAGACAGGGGGTTCCTTCTCTTTTTAATATATAGTTATAATCTAGTTCAACTTCGTCTATTCACTTTGCTGCTTATGCTGATAGATCTTCATGACAGATCTACGTTAACGTAAGAACAATCTGTTCTCCGGAATGGGTAATTTTATAGATACCCTCCTGCATGTCGATTCCGTAATGCTTCTTCAGCAGATACTTGGCGTTGAGATCGGTCTCGACGACTACCAGATAATCATAGTTGCTCAGCAGGTTGTCCATGTTATCTTCATAGAACAACACGATGCCATCGACATGCGGTGCATACAAGAAGTATTTGCCGACATACTGCATGTAATAATTCGTAACTTGTTGATCCCGGTCAGAGCCGTAGAAGAGATACCTCTGCGTATCTTCTTGACCGCCTGCGTACCACCGATCACCTGTCACCGCATGGATTTTATAGGGAAGTGTCGTATCATAGCTATTCGCAATGGAGGCCATACCATTGTATTCCGACAACAAAATGGTGCCTGCAAGTGCCATACATGCGATGATTCCCTTTTGATAATGTCCCTTCGACTGAACCGATTTGAACGACTTGAAGTCCGGTACTTCACCGATCCGATAGTGAAACGAACGCTCAATGTCAACGGCAGCACAGAGTACTAACCCGCCCGCAAAGAGAACGACAATACTGGAAGCATAACGTTCAAATCCAGCCAATCTCACCGCTTCATCCACTGGCATGGAGAAGAGATAGAGCGCCAGTATCCCTGCATAGTACAGCAGCAACACTACATTCAGGGCAATCAGCACTTTCCACAGGTTCCACTTCTTCTTGAGGACCGTGTAAGCCACAATGGAAGCTGCAATCGCCACAAGCTGAAAGAGCACGATACCGATCACGGGTCTTGTCGTAATATCTATACTTGATTTCAAGAAGAGCGTCAGAATCTCCCACTTCTGCTCTGCCGTTTTGCCAGCTTTGAGCGCCGAACCTGCGCCCTCGAACTTGTTGTCTATCCCTTGAAACACCGTAGCCATACGCCAGCTCCAGCCGAAATACGGCAACAATGCCCCAACAATTGTACCAACCACACCCAGACCGATTTTCCAGTTCGAGCGTTGCTTATTTCTAAGCCAGGTGTATACCAGAAAGATTAGACCAATTGCTGCAAAGATAATCCCTGTACTCTTAATCACCGTCAGCACACCCGCCAGCGGAAGAACAATGATGCATGCCCGCTTGAGGTCATGACGATACTGATAGATCGCTGCCAGAATGGCAAGTGCATAGATCGGAAGCAGGAAATCCACCAGCAGATTGGTGATACGAATCGTCAGGTTGAAGAAGGACAGTGTCGATAAACCGAACCCCAGAAAGGCATACAGCAGGAATCTTTTCTTCTCTGACACCACACCAAACATCGCATAGAAACAAGAAAAGATCAGCAGCGCCTGTGCCAGCAACATCGTGGACTGGTTATGTCCCATGAACCGGCAGACGTAATAGATAAACGACGATGTCCCGAGCGGATAGTTTTTGAAATCGATCAGGTCAGAATCCGGCGTCGGAAACGCATTGGTACTGAGCATCTGCTTCAACACTATCGCCCAGTGCGAGAAGTTATCGTAGTGTGTTAATTCATTTTGGAACAGAATCAGCAAAAAGATAAACGTTCCGCCTAGAAAGCTAAGCTGGAATAGCGAGAACATGAATTGCGGCTTTGCCCCGATTCGTACGGCTTGCGCCACCGTATCTCGGAACAGCAACAGACCGATAATCAGCACCACGATGCTACCTATAAACAGCTGACCTACCAAGCCAATCAAAAATACAATGCAAGCTATGGCGGAGAACACAAAAATCGGGATAAACTCCCAGCGCAGTAAAAGTACCTTCCGAACAAACTGCATATAACCAACAAAGGAGATTATCAACAAAACTCCCATCACAAATTGAAGCAAACTGAGCATCTCTATCTCTCCTAACCCTCTCGGATGAAACTCTCGGATTGTGGGGGAGTCAAATCATTCAACAATTGATTAATAAGGCCGCGCTCCACGATATCATCGATATTCTCAACGGATAGAAGCACTTCACGATGATTGGCAGTTGTATTGCCAGTATGTTTAAGCATCACTTCAATATTGCTTTTGGTCATAAACGTAACGATGGATCCAGCGGAAATATTGCCATGTAGACCCGTTGCCGAGAAGAAACGATAGTTGAAGCTGCGCAGAATACAGCCTGAATGATTCGTAAACGTGACCGGAAGTTCCATCGAAAGACGCGGCATTTTCCGCTGATCCGAACGCTGCTGAACAACCCGCTTTTTCACATTACGTAGCATATCGTCATACGCCGTATCCCAGAGGTTCATCTGTTCAGGCAGCGAGTGTTTGCGATCATAAATAATCTGCATGTACTGGCGGTTGTCTGTCTCGTTAATCGGTTGTACCGTTGCCGAATAGCGCCAGCCCGCTCCATCCTGTTTCACATATACGATGACCGCATCAAGATTCGCCTCGTACCGCTCGCTTTTTACAACGAGAGAGATGGTCTCTTTTTCGGGCAAATAGATTGGATAGGGAACATAGAAGGCAATGCCTTGCTCGGATACGTCGACGGTCTTGGCCTCGTACTGCAAATTTCTCGCTTTGTAACGGATGGTTACATCCTCCTGTGCCCGAATACGTTCTGTCTCCCGATAAGCACGTCGGCCAATCATGAAGAATAAGGCATAGCATAGCGCAATCATGTTATGAACTAACCAGAAGATAATGATGCTACTGAAAAATAGGGCAATACCATACTTTCCGCTTGCATACCGGATGATGGCGGCAATGGATAACAGGAGTAGGAAAATATGCGGAAGCGCATATAACAGCGTGGACATCCACTTTCGACCATTAGACCTGCTTTTGTTCGTAACCTTGAACTTCTTCTCCCGAATCCCTAACGTTTCAAGGATTACCGGCCATATGAGATAGGGCATAAATATCGTATCGATCACCTGACTCCAGCGTTGATTCCGTATGTTACTAGACAGGTAACGCATGGACAGACTATAGAAAAAATACGACGGGAGCCAGAATATTAGAATCTGCCAGAAGGTGGTATTGACGATCTGGAAATCGAATAACGCAAACAAAATCGGTGACAAGATGAAAATTAATCGGTTAAAGAACGACCACCAGTATAAGAAACTGCTCACATAGGTCACTCTCGTCCAGAATGGAAGCTTCTCGGAAAAGGGAGCACGGGTATTCTGCAAGCTCTGAATAATGCCCCTCGCCCAACGGATTCGCTGCTTAATCATGCTCGGAACCGTGGTTGTTGTCTGCCCCGCAGCCTGAACCTCTTGCGTCGCATAGGTGATATACCCTTCTTGCTGCAAGCGAATGCTTGTCTCGAAGTCCTCCGTGATCGTATTCAGTGGGAAACCACCGATATCGACCATACCTTGTCTGGAAATAATCGTGTTACTTCCGGTATACGCTACGGCATTGGAAGCATTACGCAGAATGTTGACCTCTCGTGAGAAGAAATCCTGTTCATTCGGAATCCCTTGCTCCGCGTACAGATTGAATTGGAATAGATCTGGATTATAGAAGCTCTGTGGTGTCTGCACCAGTCCAAGCTTGAACTTCTCATCCATTTCATCCTCTCGGCGAAGACGCCACTCCTCCCCTTCTTTGATGAATGTAGAGAGTAGGAAGTAGGGAACGGTTTTCATTAGAAAAGTATGTTGTGGAATCATATCCGCATCAAAGGTAGCAATGAGCGGAGATGTCGTTTTGCTTAGTGCATTATTCAAGTTACCGGACTTGGCGTCCTTATTGCCAGGAAAGCCTAAATATCCGATACCAAATTGATTGGCAAGCTCCTCCACCTCAGGCCTTGCCCCATCATCACATAAATAGATATGAACCTTCTGCTTATCCGGATAGTCCATGAATGTACAGGCATTCACCGTTTTATACAACAGATCGACCGGCTCATTATGGGTCGCAATAAATACGTCCACATGTGGATAGTACTCTGGCGGAACAATGGGGAAATCAAGCTGTGTACGCTTCTTTTGCATTTTTTGAAAGAACAATTCAAAGGTTGTAAGTACAGTTACTGTTTCCGCTACAATGAGCAGCATGCCGAAAATAACATTTAGCACGCCCTCGCCCCACGGCAGTGTAAAGAACATACGCCATAGTAAGTAGATCGTCATTAAGATCATGGTGATGACAAAAAAGATGTTTTGCCGTTTCTCGTTTTGCACTACAACTGCTTCCTCCTTGCTGCAAATACCCATCTACGCTGCAACTGAAAGCTAAGCAGGAACAACAAGGCATCACAGACGAATTTCGCTATCTTCTCATCTATGTAGAAAATAGTATGGAATACATATACACCTGTACTAGAAAGCAAAATTACTAATCCGCACAGCGATAAATACCGCCATAGACTGCCTTGGCTGTCCTCTTTGCGAAATACAAAATGTCTATTCAATACATAATTAACCGCAATCGAAATAACTCTCGCAATGACTGTAGCTAGTAGAATTCTTAAATAGTGTTGCTCCCCTAATACAGGCCTTAAGAAATCAATCAGGAACCAGGCAATACCTAAATCCACGACGGAACTGGCTACTGACGATGAAATAAAGCGGAAAAAGTTAGAGAATAACACGCCCATCACCCGAGCGCTGTCCTGAACAGCTTTGAAATGTGTACCTGCATTACCATTCTCGTAGATGACCTGGATTGGCATCGTATGAATGGGTATACCAGACTGAATGCAGGAAATTAACATCTGCAGCTCATATTCGAAGCGAGAGCCACGAACCTCCTGCATAAATGCAAGTAACCCGGGGCCGAAGGCGCGGAGCCCGGTCTGGGTATCTGACAGCTTCTTACCATATAACATTGCAAAAATGAACGAGGTCATCCGGTTGCCCAGCAACGACTTCGGTGGGATTCCTCCCTCGCTGAAGTTCCTTACGCCAAGAACCAACGAATCAGGATGGCGCCTAGCCTCCACAGCCAAACGGTATACATCCTCTGCAGCATGCTGTCCATCCGAATCAGCCGTGACTACAAAGGCAGAGGGATCACAGTTGTGGCTAATGTATTGAAAACCAGTCTTCAGTGCATCACCTTTACCTTGATTCTTCGAATGGCGAAGTAGGACACAACCGTTATCACGCAATTCCTCGAAGATTGACTGGTATGCTTCACCAGATCCATCATCCACAATAACAATATGAGTCAAGCCATATTCTCGCAATTGCTTCACATAGAGCGGAAGTCTCTCATCTGGCTCAAGCGATGGAATAAGGATGATCGTTTCGCCATGTTGTGCACCTTTCATCATCCTACATAAGCTCCAATTCGACAAATTTTCACAAAATTCTTTCTTGGAATATTGAGAGTATAACACCGAAAAGGTTGGCAGTAAACGAATAAACCGTAACCTTTTTGGTAAAAATTTTGGCTGAAATTACATATAAATATGACTCGTTTTTAAGACTGTTAGAAGAATGTAAACTGCCCATCATCTTAACTATTATAGGGGTAAATTTCTTCTATTCTATTCATCGGCAAAAGCCCCTCCGAATTACAGAGGGGCTTTCTTACTAGATTCAATCTGAACTTAGTTTGGAATACATACGAATATCCTTAAACGTACCTTCTACTCTCTCATATTGCCGAAGTGTTCCTTCACAAGTGAATTTCAGTTTCTCCATAAGCTTGATCGAATTCACATTATCCGGATCTACCTTAGCTTCGATGCGATTCATCTTCAAGATAGAGTATCCATGCTCTAACATGACACGGATTGATTCTGAGGCGAATCCTCTTCCCCAGTGTGATTGAGCGAGGTCATAACCAATCTCTGCTCTATAATGATCATAATCCAAGGAGTTAAAACCGCAGGAACCTATGATTTGATTTGAATTCTTTTCAATAATAGAAAAACGGATGGCTTTCTTGTCTCTCGATAGATCATCTAGTAGATGAATCATGGCCACTGCTTGTGCCTCGTCCGTGAACGGACTAATATTCATAAACTTCGTGACAACCGGGTCAGACCAAATGTTGAACAAGCTGGGTGAATCCGACTCCTTCATCTTTCTCAAATGCAAACGTTCTGTGTGTAGCTCTGTAATCAATACTTATACCTCCATTATATTTAATAGTTAGGTTTAAAATATTGATATCTGCGCATAGTTCAGTCCCTTCATGTATAGACGTCATTTTCATTATATAAGAGTTAATAGATTTTCGCCTACCTATCTCACGCATGCCATAATCCAACGAGACAAATCTAGACGAATGGTCACTTATGCCAGCCACTGGTTTGAATTAGAATGATCATAAAAGATAAAAGATCAAACAAAGGCTGTGATTCCAATGTTGATCCAACGAGACAAATGGATACAGTATGGCATCCTCGGCAGTGAAACCTCGCTCGCTAAGCACCTTCCAGCAACACAATTGCTTACGCAGAATACGTTAAAGAACATGCTGCTGCAGTATTCAAATGTTGTGCTAAAGCCTCGCAATGGGAGCTATGGAAGGGATATTGTGTTTATTCAGCGGAACCGTTCTAACGGCTATCGCATTCAAAATGAGGACAGTACTATTCACATGAAAAACATTGATCAATTGCTCCAGTGGATCCAGAGCACAGACAAAGCGGATGGATATATCGTCCAGGAGCGCCTGCGGCTAGCTCAGATACAACATAAACCGTTCGACATTCGTATCATGGTTCAGCGCCAAAAGGGTACATCTTCTCCTTGGAACGCAACGGGTTCCTACGCAAAAGTCGCTTCGCAAGGATATCTCGTCACCAATGTGACTAGCTGCACCATTTCAGTGCTTCGAGCATTACAACTAGCCCGAATCGGTGATTCAGGCGTAATGAATAAAATAGAGAAGATCGCACGAATAGCCGCCAAGTGTCTAGGGGAGCATTATCCTGATCTTAGGCAAGTTGGTTTCGATATTGGTATTGATCGGAATCGGCGCGTATGGATTATCGAGGGTAATTATAAACCGGATTTGCGCCCTTTCCGGCGCCTACGAGATTCCTCCATGTACCGCAGGATATTGTGGTATAAGGAACACTAGAACATGAAGAGACGACACATCCTTAACCAATGGTGTGTCGTCTTTTCATGGTTGTAACTATTTTAATCAATCCTCTTAATTATAATTGCTGTCATTATTTCCGGCGGCGTCTAGCTATAGCGGTACTTACTACACGTGTCACTCGGAAGCTATTCGGACCTACCTGTATAATGGCAAACTGACTGAACGAAGTACCTGTAGAAGTGTACGGTTCCGCTTCAATATTCCCACTCGGTGTTCTGACCGTTGCGGTAATTCTCGTGAGTAAACAAACTCCACGGCCAGAAGCTCTCCAAGTCTCGTCACGCTGAACACTATAATTGTCATCACTACAAAAGAGCGATGAATACTCCACTCTTCCAACTGCGTTGAACGAAGTAGAGTTAAAGATCTGCACGGGGTCATAACCACCAAGTCTTCTATTTCCCATCACCAAAACCTCCTTATTATTGATAGTTTATTAGATGCAGTAGATTCGTTTTGGTGAGAGATACTTGTGGACAAGGGGGAAAAAGTGCGTCTGTCCGATGGTAAGTAGCATAGTAGCTCAGAACGGATGTATCTCCAACAAAATATAAAAACAAAATAACCACCCTTAAGTTAAACGGGTGGCTCTAATATATGTAGTTCCCGTATGTTAAGCCGGCTAGCAGGCTGTATTATTTCAATTTTCTCGGAAATATTATATCAGCGGATCGAATTGCCTCAATCTTATATGCAAAGCATCTGCCAAACCTTCTGGCAACGTTCTGAACTTGATATCTTCACCCAAGAACAACAGCCAATTGAGCATTTCGACAAGATCTTCTGCATGGTCACCATTGACGTGTGTTTTTACAATCGCTCTTGATTGAAAAGGGTCAATATAGGAAATAGAGACTTGTAGAGGATGATATTTTTTAAACTGTTCTATTGCCTTAGATCCAAGCTCAAGGACAATGTTAAATGCTTCTTCTTCCTTCCGCAGCTTTTCTTGGATCTTCTTACGACTCAACCTCTTATTCACGGAGTACGGTTCTACATCGGTAAGGTAATCGACGAGGAAAAGGCGCCGTTTCTCTTCTCTTAAATCAAAGCCTTCAATCAACCAAATGCTTTTTTCACGATAGAGATGCAGGAGATAGATTGGATAAGACTTGATGGCACCCCCTTCTCTAATCGTGATCCATAAGTAACTGTCCAACAGAAGAATCTGAATCAGTTTCTCCAATATAGGGTGAGGAAGGTCTGATAACTCCAGTAGATCCGGATTATTGGGGTTGGTTCCTTCGAACAGCAAGATTCGATTAAGGAGAATAAGATCATCCTGATGGCTTTGCGAGATAAGCCCTAACAATTTCTCAGCCAGAGACTGTCGACTCTTCAGGTAAGGAAGCTGCTGGTTACGTGTTGCCATGAAAGCAATAAAAAGAGCCTTAATCTCTGTGTCCGTAAAACGAACCGGTGGCAAGACAGAATTACTCATGACGAAATAGCCACCATCTCTGCCCACTTCAGCGACGAGCGGCATCCCCATAGCTTCGATCTCTCTGATATCCCGAATAGCTGTTGAACGGGAAATACCGAATTCCCGCATAATTTCGGAAATGGTGAAGGAGGCTCGATTATTGATGTACCGCATAATGAGGTTAATCCGTTCAACTTTTTTCATGACAGCCTCCTAAACAGTTTCACTTTTTGACATGATTAAAAGTTATTATAAACTCATCAAGCGAAAGAAACACTATTCAGAAAATACCTCTAAAAAAGGACGGATGAAAAAATGGAAAAGTACACTCTTGAGCAAAAAGAAAGCTTTACCGTATTAGGCATGGGAACGGATTTGAAGAGCCATTACACCGATTATGCTGGAATTAACAAGGAGAAACTGGACTTCTGGCATGCGGTCCAAGAAGATGGAAGGCTGGATGCGCTCAAAGCGGTAGCCAAGAATGATTACATTTTTGCTGTGAACGAAGCTGTAAACCACAAAATGATGCATTATGCTGGTGTGCTAACGGATGAAACTCTACCTGATGCTACCCGTGTCATTCAGTTCCCTAAGGGAGATTACCTAGTTATCCAAGGAGAAGCGGAGACAGCAGATGCTCTGAGTAACATGCTTACGGGTATCGCTTTTGGTCAAATCCTGCCGGAAGCTAAAGACTTTGCTTATGTTGGCGGGCCGAATGCAACGGTTGAGATGGGCACGCGCAATGGCTCCGTTTACGGCGAAATGTGGATTCCCGTCGTTAAGAAATAATTGGGGAATTGGAGGTGTGCTCATGTCATATACGGTAGATTTTAAACAAGTATCCACGACTGGTTTAGAGTCCTCATTCTTTGTGAATAAAGGGGAATGTTAACACGTTATTTTCGGCATAAAATAGAGGCGGTACTAGCAAAGAACCAGTTATAGTCAGGTAAGTAAACAACAAAAAACACATCCACATTGGGATATAGTATGCTCCTGAATAAACCATTTCTTAATTAATAAGAATTGAGGTTTATGCATAGGAGAGTAGCTATACACCCATACGGATGTGTTTTGCTATCTTACAAAAAGATAAGAATGAGTTCTAATTATGAAGCTTTGGCTGCAACTGCTTTTTCAATTAGAGCCTTCGCATCATTGGTAGTAAGACCTTGCTTCGGTTGAAGCTGCTTGCTATCTGCACCAAAAATACCTTTGTCGATCAGTTTTGCCATAGAATCAACAGCATATTTAGAAACCGTTGAACCATCTTCGAAACCTGCGATGATCGTAGCCGCATTTGTATCTGTAGCTTGATCCTTCAGCAATTTAGCGAGAATTGTAGCAGCTTCTTCACGGGTAATATCGCGATCCGGGTTGAAGTTACCACCGTAGCCTTGAATGAAACCAGCATGTGTAGCTTCAGCGATTGCGTCAGCATATGCAGCGTTAGCAGCAACATCCTTGAATGCTGGCGCTGTAGTTACTTCGTTCAGCTTCAACATCTCTACGAGCGCAGTTACAAACTCAGCACGCGTAATAGATTCATTGGAAACTGGCGCTTCTGGTTGCTCTGCAGCCACCACGTTCGTAATACGACCCTCATTTTTAGCGACAATGCTCTCGCCTTTAAATGTATCTACGATGTATTGGTAGAATACATCCAGATCGATAGGGCCTGCTAAGGATGATTTAGCATCCAATAGCACTTTATAGTTGTCTCCACCTGCAGCCATGAAGTTATTCACTACAGCCGTATAGGTTTTTGCAGGATCAATTGGTGTACCATCTTCCAGACTCAGACCTGTAACACGTTCTGCAACTGGTTTATTGAAATCTGCAGTATACTTCAAACCAGCAATTTGAAGAGTTTTCGTATTTGGTGTACCGTCCGCATTCGTACCCCATTGTTGCTCTAACAATGTTTTGACCTGCGCACCAGTCAACTCCAGTTTCACGAGCGTATTACCAAAAGGTTGGATTTTTGCAAGATCAGCAAAAGTCACATCACCTTGTGGCAGATCTGCACGAATACCACCTGGATTCATAAATGCAAAGTCAGCAGCGTCTGCATCATCGCCAAAATCTGCTTCACGCATTGCATCTGCAATCAAGTTACCAAGAGGAGCTTCATTATTATAAGCATCCGTACGTGTCACAGAACCATCTGTTGTACCTACTGGCTTAGTCAGCTCAGGATGCTTGTCCAAAGACTTCTTAATAATCGCCAAAGTCTCAGGGTCTTCTTTCACACCCTCTTGGAAAGTCGTTGTAACTGTAGCTGATTTCTCCGTTACATCCCCAGTCTTAGGGTCAATCATCAGCTTAATATCTTCAAATGCCGTACCATATGAATAGGCTTGAACAATCAAAATGCCATTTACTTCACCGTTAGCCAGTGCATGATTGTCGCCTGCAACGATAACGTCAACAGGTGTATCTGTTGGCAGAGCTTTAGCCAAATCAGCTGCTTCTCCAGTTGTTACACCTTCCTTGGTGGTTGCTGGATCATGCGCAAGTACGATGATCGTTTCTACACCTTGGTCTTGCAGTTCTTTTGCATATTTATTAACGGCTTCAACTTCTTCTTCAGCGCTTAGGAAAGTTACGCCTGCTGTACCGGATGGGGATACTTTGGCAGGTGTAGATTTCGTCACCAATCCGATAAATCCAATTTTGACGCCGCCCACTTCTTTAATAACATAAGGCTTGATCAATGGTTTGCCTGTAGCCGTTTCAATCACGTTTGCGTTAACATAATCA
The DNA here is from genome assembly GCF_036884255.1 of Paenibacillus tundrae. Taxonomy (NCBI): domain Bacteria; kingdom Bacillati; phylum Bacillota; class Bacilli; order Caryophanales; family Paenibacillaceae; genus Paenibacillus; species Paenibacillus tundrae. The sequence continues at coordinate 6,450,091 of NZ_CP145605.1, forward strand.
AATTTTGCACCAGCATGCGTTACTTTGCCTTCTTTGGGATCAAGACCACCAAAGATTTGTGCTTTCAGAGCAGCGATCCCATGGTCGAATTCATGATTACCTAGAGAACCTACATCAAAGCCCATCATGTTCATCCATTCCATGGTAGGCTCATCCCGATCTAGAGATGAAACTGGAGCAGATGCACCGACCGAGTCTCCATTATGGAAGAGTAGGGAATGCTCATATTTTGCTTGAGCTTCTTTCAGATAAGTTGCTAGAATTGGAGCGCTTCCTGCCTTTTTATCACTAACGATAGAGGTCGTATCTAGCTGACCGTGGAAGTCATTGATTCCAATCAAGTGTACTTCTACATCTGCGTCTGCAGCAGAGACACCAACCGCACCAAATAGTTGGCCGAGCAATAGTGCAGTAGCAGCTACACGAATGGTGCTTTTAGCCACGTATTTTTTCCAAGACATGAATTAACAAAACCCCTCTCCAATTTCTGATCCTGAGATATTTTACCATAGTTCAATTCATTATAAGTACAAAATATATTAAATTAATGTAAAATTTTTGCGAGATTGATAGAAAACTGAATTCATTTAAAAAAAGAACCACCCTTGTATATACAAAGGTAGTTCATGGATCATGGATCTCCCAAAGGGATATCACATATGAGGTCAATTCTTTTGGCATTTCAGCATCGTCATGAAACCTTGCGGGCAACCACTGCTAAGCGTCCGTTCTCAGTCGAGTACTCGCACGTGGACAGTACAATAAGTTTGTCGCCATACTGTGCTGTTACCCCCGTATCATATAGAGCGAGTTGTTGGATGTTCTGGACATAGGAATCAAACTCGGCTGGCGTGTTTACATGTTCAATCTGATAGTATTTAAAAACGTCATCCGATTTGCGGTAAATTTCCGACACAATAACGGCTACAATCTCATACTCTTCCTTCTCGTAAAGCGTGCTGAACTGGAAGGTAGCATGCTCTTTATAGAAGCTTTCGCTCTTGTATTTCATTAAGTCTTTAAACATCCAGCCACTTTTCATATGGTGACCATGAATGAGTAGAATGTCTGAACCGTTGATCTGACTATGCTTATCCAGAAATGGGAGGCCACCATGATTTTCTTTTTTATCAAAATCATGATCCAGATAGTACTCCGCATCCTGCGGATTCTGCATCACGGGGTACTCAATGCGAGTACCGTCAATGTTCAGCCAGCCCGCAATGTCCGAATTTCTCTCGTACAGCTCTCGGAATTCGGGAAGTATAACCGGTTCAGCCGTCTTACTAGACAAAAGGGAGGGGATATAATCCCCTCCTCCCTTGCCCGAACTATCCTTCCAAACCTTGGTCAACTCTGCGATTTTCTGCTGCTCAGCATAATCTCTCAGATAAGTTTTCGTCATATTGACGAGAGAAAAGACCAATATAAGGAGGGAAACGGCGATAAGAATTTTTTTGGTTTTGCTCATGTTCTTACCGCCTCTCCAATCATTGAATGTGTTTTTTCTTCTTGTTACCGAACAGGCAGAGTACAATTGTCATCAAGGACATCAGAGCTAGTGCCATATAAATTATTGGCGTTACGCTGTTGTCTCCCGTTTTCGGAGCATCGTCCAGCTCATTGCTGACGTTGTTGACTTCACTGTTGCCATTGTCGGTGTCATTATTAACCTTGCCCGGATTGGTCGTATCTGTATCCGGCTCGGTATTATCGCTCACCGGATTAGTCACTCCATTACCTGGTTCGGTCATTCCATCAACCGGATTGATCGTGCCGATATCCGGATCGGTAGCACCGTGATCTGGCTCGTTGGTATCATTAACTGGATCTGTCGTTCCGTTAACCGGTTCGGTGGTTCCACTGACCGGATCTGTCGTTCCGTTAACTGGTTCGGTCGTTCCATTGACCGGATCGGTCGTTCCGTTAACTGGATCGGTCGTTCCATTACCCGGGTCAGTTGTTCCGTTGCCCGGATCGGTCGTTCCATTACCCGGATCGCTTGTTCCGTTGCCTGGATTAGTCGTTCCACCGCCACCGTTACCGCCGCTAGAACGAATAGGTCTCATAGGCACATCATATCTGACAATGTCGAAATCGACAGAGATCGTATCACTTCGATGTGTCTCGTATCCATCCTTCGTTACGATCAGATAGTAATCAGCTTCAGGGAATACCATGTACGCATAAAAGCCATTGGCATCGCTATCCTGCTCTGGACTCTTATTATCGTGCGGCGGGAAATTAGGAACCGCAGGAAGGGTTACTTTTGTACCCGGAATGCGACCTTTATCTCTATTCCGCTGCGTATCCGCATAATACAGTGTAACGACAGCTCCTTCAATCTTCTTGCCCGTGCTGGCATCTCCTGTCGTTTCATCATAAACCGTACCGTACGGGTCAACTAACTCCTCGGAAATATTAAGCTCTCCGTTCGCCTTTACATCCAGTTGTGCGACTTTGAGGAGTAATTCTTCGCCTGTCTCCGTCTCATAACGAACTTCCATGATGTACTTCTGCTCGCTTAGCCCTTCTACGGAGAACGTTCCATTTGAAGCCATCGGGAATGCTTTAGGACGGCCATTTTCTTCAATATAATTGCCGGCACTATCCTTCAAATAGATATGCATATGGCTGATAAACTCATCGTTGAACAGTTCTGTTGTTCCATTCAACTGCTTGAACATTACAATACCTACTGCCGTAATGTCGGCTGGAACGGTCTCGTTTGTCACGCTGCCATCTACATTTGCTTTTTGTGTGAACTCGACGGGTACATCCTTACCACCTACGCGATATTTCTTCGTATAAGTGATGGTATAGTCCGTATCTGCCACAGCTGGAACTGCATACTCACCATTCTCATTTGTCACTGTCTGAATTTTCTCACCTGTCTTCAGATCAGTTACCGTAATTGGCGCATTAGGAATAACTTCCCCTGTATTGTTGTTACGCAGGATGCCTTCCAGATACGGACGAGTATTTACAAACTCTGCTCTCGACACTTGTTTCTCAAGAATCGTGCCTGTGTGGACAAAATCTTCGGGATCTGTCACATAACCATCTGTCGTATAATCCTCTTGGGTTACCGTATATGCCAGATTGGTCGGGAGATCCTGTACACCGAGCGTCTGTCCATCAGTAAGCTCAAAGGTATCTCCGTTACGGACAACACCCGTGCTACCGTCTGATTTCGTATAAACATAGGATTCGTCCGCCCCTTCACCTGTGAAGGTGATGGTGTACTTGAACGGTTTCTGTTTGTCATCGGCTTTACCTTTAACGGTATTGATGATGAACAGATTGGTAACGGTGCGTTCATTGATGAAATCTGCCTTATGATCGCCTTTGTTCACGATTGTGCCAGAATACTCTCTCGTCTCTGGTGTAGTGGTATAGCCATCAATAGTCGTATAATCGGCCTGTGTCACGGTATACATTAGATCCGCAGGCAATGCTGCGAGTGTCACAGATTCCCCATGCTTAAGCGTAATTTTATCTCCGCTCTTAATCTTGCCAGAGGTACCATCTGACTTCGTGTAGGCATATTCCTTGTCTTTGCCTTCACCATCGAAATTCACAGTGTATTCGAAGTCCTTGGAAGGATCACTTCCATTTCCTTGCACTGTATTGCTGATCGTTAACTTACCTTGTGCTGGCGTAGGCACGATCAGTGGAAGTTCAGAGTTCACTTTTATGCCGTCTACCCAGATTGGTTTACCAGGTGTATTACCAATATACACTTGATAAATTTTGGTCATAGGCAACCATGTTGTTGTATCGATATACGTTTCCTTCAGCTCATAATATCCGGGATCTTTGATGAATAGATTCAGTTTCCCATCACGATCAGTTGTTCCGTGAGTGACTTCTTCCCCGTTGCTTTTCTTATAGAGCGTGAATTCCACATCTTTTAACGGATTGTTATCCGGATCTACCTTTCTCAAAGGCAGCAATGCATTGGACGTTGAAGTGCCGGCTACGTCTGAACTGTCCAGCGTGCTTTCACTTCTAGCACTAACCGATTTCAGTTTATCATCGCCCATGAGCTTAACCTCATTGCCCATTTTATCTCCAGCTTTGGCTGTATTTGGGTCAACCTCGGTTTGATAGACAAACTGATAGAACTCGTTAGGGTCGTCCATTTTGAATAATAAAACAGTAGTGCCACCCACGCCCGGCGCAGCTTCTACCTGGACTTCAGCATTCGGATCGCTAAGATCGAGTGCAGCGCCAGTTCGCTCAAGAGCACCGCTAGCAGTCAGTGTAGCCGGATAGACTGCCATACTTGGCGCTGACAGCACAAGCTTTCCATCTACCTCATAACGCAGATTCATACCTGCACCTAACGTATCCTGTAAATACGCACCCTGCTGCATGTTGAATGGTGGGGTATAATTTACCGTCCACTCCAGCACGCCTGGAACAGGCTTGGTTACTGACTTGTTTAAAGTCTGAATAGGTACGATAATCTTACGTTGTTCCGTAACAACTTTCTCTTCTCCGCCCCAGCTCATATGCAGGTCGGCTTTGTTGTACATCACTTGTTTATCAATACCATTCGTGGTGTAATCCTCTATATATTGCGCCAGAGCTTCATTGGAAGGTCTCGCCTTTACCAAAATGACATAAGGACTTTGCAGTTTGGAAAATGTGAAAACACCTTCGTTTCCGCTATGGTCAAAATTCACCACATGCGCAGAATCATTTGGCTCGATAATGGATATAGCGTTGTTACGGGCTCCATAGTTAGTGCCACCATCATTGTTAGAGTAGCCCTTATACAGCTCGTAATCTTTTCCATTCTCAAAAGGTACAAATTCCCAACCATCTGGTAATGTATCCACCAGTTTCACATTGGTGATAACCCGATTCCCACCGTCTTTCGCCATTTCGTCAGTGTTATAACCTGGCATATTGACACCTAAACGGAAAGTAACCGTTTTTGTTATCCGGTCGTAACCAGCTATGGTATATTCGTCCCCACTTGATGAGCCGTCATAGCCGATATAACGTTGAACATTGTTCGGGGTATACCATGTGTCAGTAGTACCGTCCACCTTAACAGGATACGAAGCCGCAAGCATATCCTTGTTCAGCATACGTAGGTGCAGGTTGGCGCTGTTTTGCGCTTGTTTTACAGTTTCACCATCAATCAGTAAAGCCCGATTTGAAATGGTTTTCCCTGCATTAATCTCCTGTCTGAACAGAATGTCAGGATTAGTCTCAAGTGAGCGGAAACTAAATGACGAGGCTTGATCTGTATATCCAGTCGCTTTGACCAGATCTGCCACGACTTCATCGTTCACTTTCAAAGGGATGACCTTCAAGTTTAAGCCGTTTGTGCCCTTGATGGAATCTTTGTGGTACTGCTTCCACAACTGCGCGTTAGTTACATTAGCTTTGATTTTGGCAATTGTGTCTGCACTGACCTCACCAGTATCATCCACAGCATTGTCCAAGACGTTCAGATTCCCGCCATGAACCAACACATCGTATACGGCAGCATTGGGCAAAGCATACTGTGGCGCTAGATTGACAGTCCACGTAATGCCACCCAGGTTAAAATCTTCTGTCGATACAGCGCCTGCTTTGGTAAACGTATGAGCGCCGACAGTGACGGTGGCCTCATCGGTAACCGCACTAGGTCTTGTACCCACAGTTACATCGTTGTTCTGTATGCCGTCTGGTGTAGCCAAGTTCCAGTTGGCACGAGGTTTAATTTCGAAATTCGAACCGCTAATAACCTTGCTCTTAATCAACAATTCAACCTTACCGTTAATCGTGTCAAAGGAATAAACTCCGTTCGGATCTGGTGTAATTGCTGCTTCTTCAGATCCAACCCCATCTACCCATGTCTGCCACGTAGCTGATTCAAACTCTAGCCCTTGAGGTAGTACATTGGTTATCGTAAAGTCCTCTAACCCTTTTTTGTTATACTGGTTAACTACAACTTTCCATGTGATTGTTTCACTGGAGTGGTCATATGAAGCAGATGCTTGAATCCAGTCGGGCGCTATCCACGTTTCCCGTACTGCGCTAGCTTTTACACTAGCATTCGCATCCCTCAGTTCAACTTTCGGATCAAAGCGTTGTCCCCCAGAGCGACCAGGATCCATGCCCACGTCACGATACTCTTTATAAAATAAATCTTTCTTAAACCACACTTGATACTCAACTTTTGGATCTATTCCAGTCTCCGCCGGGAAGATATAGCTCAGCCCGCCATCTCCATCAATCGTTGGCTGTACCGCATTACCGTTAACCTTGAAAGATCCAGGTACATAGACCGTACGGTAATCAGAAGGCTTGGAATAGAACGTCATTCCATCTAGCGGTAGCTTGTAAGTTGAATCAAGCACATCAAACGAAGACGGAGTAGACTGGATGGTCAGATAACCATTCTGATAGGCTGGCACGGTTATATACCACCAAGTCCAACTTGCGTTCTTAGGCCAGTTATCCCCTGCCAAGTTGATGCTATAAGCCGGGGTAACATCCGGATTCTTTAGTTGATATGCTCCGCCAAAAATCGAAATCGGTTTGCTTTCACCGTAATTCATACCTGTTACATCCGAATTAGCAGTGGTATCAAAGCTGAATGTGACCGCTCTACCTCTACCATCGAAAAACTGATCGTCCCCATTAAATACAATTCGGATGCTATTCGGTGTGAAATAAACGGTACCAAGCTGCTTCACTCCAGAATCAGTCGTGGCATTCAAGGTTCTAGTCGCGGTTGGCAGAACGACTTCCTTGAAGTAGGTGTCTCTTTTTAGCTCAATGAAGTCACCCTTCTGCATGTACTTCGTCGTATCGTTCTGATCCTGTGTACCAACATAATCACCCATTACTGGTACCTTGAGCCCCTCTGATGTAAGGGTAAATGCCTGTCTCCCCTGAATGGTACCGCCTGGAGCAACTTCAGTTCCTTGCGTTACTTTCAGTGGAAAGGATGCATTCGCATCCATGAATACTGCTGTTTTGTCCGATGGATCGACGGCCATTAGTCCAACCATGCTATTAGCTTGCGGCTTGGACTCCGCCTCAGGTGTCATCGTTGGACTGTCTGAAGAAGGCTCTTCTGTTGCATCGTTTGCTTCCTCTTCATCTGATGCTGGCGGCAGATTGTTCTCCGACGTTTCATCTGACGGATCACTCACTTCCTCCGCTTCCAAGGAAGAATTGTCTGATGGAAGCCCACCTGTTGCGTCGTCCACGACCTCTGATGTCGATTGCGATTCGACTACGTTCATTGAGCCGGAATCATCATTCGCCAATGCAGCAGCAGGGAATGCTACAGTCTGCAAGACAAGCATGATTGCCAAGCAGATGGATAGCATTGTTTTACCTATACTGCGTTTGTGTTTCAATATCGAAATCTCCTCCACTTCTGAAAATTTTAGTTGCTGTCTGCCACTTATGTACGTTCTCTCCTGATCTCTTACACTCAAGAAAGTGACAAAGTGAGCCAATCTAATGGCATATTTGACCATTCTAATGTAGAGACCTATACAAAACCTCAACATCGGCAAGTCTATATCAGCGTAAGTATGACGATCTATGACGGGGAGACAGAAGATTAATGAAGATTAAGTAGAGTTAGGAAGTTTTATCAAAAATAAATTTGTTATATCTAAAAATTCTGAATAGAAAAATATGTATTTTAACTTTTTAGTTGCTATAATGGAAAATAAAGTATTAATTCTCGTTACACAAAATCTCTATCATGCACAATTCAAATTACATCATGTATGCAAAGCATATTTAATATTTTTGTATTGAAGGAGGTGAGCATGAGAGCATTATTGATCTTGGTTGCCGCATTTGCTTATGGGGTTGCGTTGATTACTCACTCACCGCTCCTAACCACACGCATCACGCTAGTATCTTGTAACAACTGAAATAGTGTACTTATCTATGCATTTAGCTTCTACTATTATTCAGAACTTAGGAGTGTGTCCAATGAACAAATATCTCTTTCTAAGATCATTTCGAATTTTTATGGCTGGCTTGTTGATTTTGGCTTTTACCCTACCTGCGACAGCATCCGCTGGCTATCTTGGAGATAAGCTAACTATCGGCAGCAGTATGGCACAGGGTGATTATCTCACTTCTCAAGATGGTAGATTCTCAGCTATTTGGCAGAGTGACGGGAATTTTGTTATTTATCAGAATGGATCTTCTCTTTGGAGTAGTGGTACTAGTAAAAGTGGAGCTGTTTCATTCCAATTCAGACAAGATGGACATCTGGTCATGTCCAAATTTGGTGGAAGATATCAAGATATATACCAGTATGGTAATCATCATGGATTCAACCCTGCTACAGGAAAATTCGAATTTTATACAGGTTGGGGTTGGGTTAAGGTTTGGATGATGGATACTTCTATACTGGAGACGGCTTGGATTGCCAATACAGCCTCTTGGATTCCAACTCATCACGGAAACACATTACCAACTGACACAACAGGTGACACACTGATCATGCAAAGTGATGGAAATTTAGTACTTTATAATACAACTCTGACGAATAGCCAATATCCGAATAGTTGGATTCCTGTCTGGGCTTCCAATACGGGCGGGCGCTAAGATTAGATGAAGAGCCGCAGAACCTGTGGCTCTTCTTTGATATTTCATTTAAATAGTTAAAAAAAATCTGAGGAACCCGTCAGGCAGGCTCCTCAGATTCCTTCAATATAGATTACATATCCTTTTTAAGCTTGAGTCTATGGTAAAGCAAGATTACCACAGATCTTCTGGGATATACTTGATCATCGTTTCAGAACCATCTTCATTGATTTGGTACGTATGCGTTCTTGTTGCTTCCTCAACCTGTCCGAATGACCATTTGTCTTGACGGTTATCCGGATACGAAGGTTCAACTCCAGTTAGAGGCCCTCTGTACAGCATACCGTTAATCATCTTAACGGCCTCTTCACGAGTGAGCTGACCTCCAGGCTGGAAGGAACCATCCTTATAACCCGATACGATACCGAAGCGGAACACTTCCTCAATCGACTGCTCCGCCCAGTTCTTCTCAATATCCGTAAACGAGCTTATTCTCAAAATAGGATCGATTCGCAGCTCTTTCGCAACGCCAAGATAGCGGGCGATAGCTGTTGCGAGCTCTGCTCTGGTAATAGGCTGATCCGGTTTGAATGTATTATCGGCATAACCTCTAAATATTTCTTTATTTGCCACTGCTTCAATATACTCAGCACCCCAGTAATCTGTAGCAACGTCATCGAACAGCTTCACATGTCGAACCTCACCTTGCAGTTTCAGTGTACGGGCAAAAATAGCAGCAATCTCTGCACGAGTTATGAGCTTCTCAGGCTTCACATTGCCATCAGGGTAACCCATAATGTATCGATCATGCTGATGCTCGTAACGGTTAGAATACATCATCACTTTAATCAAAGATGTGTCATCCTGAATATTGGCCAGCGTACGCTTATCATCTGTACCAATGGAAGCTGTTACGGCAGCATAGTTCTCGCCTTCGTTCATTTCATTGACCTTGAGCTTGAACGTCAGTTTGCCCTGCGATCCTCCTGCCAGCTTACCTAGCGTCCACTTCAGTTCTTGACCAGTTACCACACCGCCGTTTGCGTCAACTAAGCTCAGTCCTGCTGGGATATTCGCTTTAACATAAACATCGTCTGCCTCAGTCAGGGTTTTGTTGGCATAAATAACGGTGAAGGTTACTGTATCGCCTTCTCTGACTTTCATTTTATCGACAAGAATGGCTGTGGCAAGGTCAATTGAATCTGTCATGCCTGTTGCCGGTTCAGCAGGCTGTGTCGTGCCGATTGGCGGTGTAACAGGATTGGTCACGACTGGTGGAATAGCAGGTGTTCCGATTGAAGAACCTCCTCCACTGGATGAAGACAGCGGCGTCATGCTAAAGTCGTACAGCACAATCTCCGTACCCACATGAATCAGTGGCTGACTCGGGTCAACAAGTCTACTGTCAAAATCCTTATATCCTGCCTTGGTTGCCGTTAAATAATAATCCGTATGCGGAAATACCATGTATGCATACTGTCCTGTCGCATCACTCGTCTGTGGGTTGGCATTATCCGCTGGCGGGAAGCCGTTCACAGGCGGCAAGATGACTTCTGTTCCGTTGCTATAATGAAGCTTAACGACTGCACCTGGTATTGGATTACCCGTAACGGAATCCGTAATTGTGCCGTATGGGTCAATAAGCACCTCACTGATGCTAATTTGTCCATTTGAACTAATTTCCACCTTCGTATGACCAATAACAACAGGCTTGGTTCCGCCTTCTGGCAGCGGAATGTTATAGATCACATCGGCAGTATAGCTACCATCTAATACGCTATCGATATTGAATACACCATTTGGATCGATCGAGCCTGTGTGGGCTCCATTGCCATCGGTTAGTGATATGGTATAACCTCCACCTACCGTTCCGTTGAGCGCGGAGGTACCATTCTGGGTTGATCCAATCAAAACAACACCCGAGACCGTTTTGTTCGCGTTATAGGACTGTCCATCAATATTGGCATTCACCGGAACGCTCTGATGAAACGTAACGGACGTTTTCTTGCCACCAATCTCAATGGGTTTGGTAATGGAGACATCATATGTCTCACTGCCCTTCGGTATAGCTATGGTGTAAGCTCCGTCTGCCTCAGTAACTGCAACAGCATGAAAATCAACAATACCGTCACCGTCAAAATCTTTACTTACTGTAATACTTGCACCTGCTATAGGGTGACCCAGTGCGTCTGTCACCACACCTGTAATAACGCCTGGAGTGAACGTAATATAGATGGTATCACTCGCATAGAGACCTCTTCGACTATCATCAACCGTTGCCGTCAACGGTATAGATTTTGGATCTGTACCTCCAAGGGTTCCTGCGGTGAAGGTTGTGGTTGCGATCCCTTGTGCATCCGTTGAGACGCTCACCGTATTCGAGTTACCTGTAAAATGACCGTACATCGTATCTGGCACATCAAATACAACTTGAATTCCAGCCTGAGGACGACCCTCGATATCAGTCACTACCGCCTTGAAGACCGATGTCGCTGTACCATTCCCGAGTATGGACGATGGATTAGCTGTCAGTGTAATTTTGTACTCGACGAGCTCAAAGTCCTCGGTAACAACGCCGTTCGCATTGCCGTTGACTTTAGATACTGAAACCTCTCTATGAGCAAGACTATACTCATGACTAACGACTTCTAAAATATATTTATTGATCACAACATTATCGAAGTTGTACTTACCATCTGAACCTGTTGTGACCCGTCCCTTCTCTTTCCCTGCAAGATCACGCAAAATTACTGTTGCACCGGATATCGGATCTCCCGTTTTCTTATCCTTCACCGTTCCGTTAATGCTCGGATTGGTAAACGTGATGGTCACCGTGGCTACGTTTGACTGACCTGCTCCATCCGAGGCTTGATACGTGAACGTCACACTGCCTGACGCATTTTCATTCGCCTCAAACGTAAATGAACCATCGGTATTTACAGTCAGCGTACCTTTACTTGGATCGCTAATTGTACTTATACTCACGGCTGTGAGTGTATTATTGCCTACAACCGTATCATTGGATAAAATGCCATTTGCCACTGGAACAGTCAGTTTACCTCCCCTAACAACCTGGTAGCTGTCATTCTCGGCGACAGGTAAAGAACTGAATTTAGCATAATAGTCTCCGGCTGATGTAACGTTAAACGTATATATGGCATTCGTGCTTACAGGAGTACCCGTGCCTTCTTCGTTATCATACCATCCTACGAATGCATAACCTGTAGCCGGAGTAGCCGTAAGTGTCGCTGATTCGCCGAGTGCATAGGTATTGTCACCCGCAGTCGTGCCACCAACATTGCCTAAGACATGTGTGCTGATTGGCATGGTAATTGTAATGGTCACTGTAGCCACGTTCGATTGACCTGTTTCGTCAGAGGCTCGATACGTGAATGTCACACTACCCGATGCTCCATCATCTGCAACGAATGAAAAAGATCCATCGTTGTTGACCGTCAGGGTACCCTTGCTTGAATCACTGAGTGAACTGATGCTCTCGGCTGTGAGTGTACCGTTTCCTGGAGCCGTATCATTCGCTAGAATGCCCGTTTCGGCTGGAACATCTAGGGTCTCCCCTCTCACAACTCGATAGCTGTCATTCTGAGCGAAAGGTAATACTCTGAATTTGGCGTAATACTCTCCGGCTGATGTAACCGTAAACGTATATGTCGTGTTCGTGCTAATAGGAGTGCCTGTACCTGCTTCGTTGTCATACCATCCCACAAATGTGTATCCGTCGTATGAACTAGCCGTAAGTGTTGCTACTTCGTCAAGTGCATAGTCACCATCTCCGGCAGTCATACCACCAACATTTCCAATGACATGGGTAGCAACGGGTACGGTAATCGTGATTGTTACCGTCGCTACGCTTGAATAGGCAGTTCCATCAAAGGCTTGGTACGTAAATGTCACCGTACCGGACGACTCACTATCGGCTACGAATGTGAACGAGCCGTCAGGGTCTACACTAGTCAGCGTGCCCTTGCTTGGATCACTCAAGGTGCTGATTCTTTCCGCTGTAAGTGAATGATTCTCATCATCGCTATCGTTTGAGAGTATGCCTGTCTCAGCTGGAACTGTGAGCGTTTCTCCCCTTTTTACACGGTAGGTGTCATTCTCTGCGATAGGCTCATGCGTAGCCACGGGCAGAGTAATCGTGATCGTTACTGTGGCTACGTCTGATTTGACGATGCCGTTATCGGCTCGGTACGTAAACGTCACCGTACCGGACGCTTCATCATCGGCCACGAATGTAAATGATCCATCTTGGTTCGCAGTCAGCGTGCCCTTGCTTGGGTCGCTCAGAGTGCTAACATTTGCCGCTGTGAGCGGAAGACCCTCCCCATCCGAGTCATTCACCAAGATGCCGTCGCTCGCCGGAACTGTGAGCGTTTCTCCTCTTAAGACACTATAGCTGTCGTTTTCGGCATATGGCATCATCACAAATTTTGCATAATAGTCTGCATCTGTCTGAACAGTTACATCATATTCTGCATTCGTACTTACAGAATTGCCTGTCCCTCCTGGGTTGTCATACCATCCTGTGAATGCGTAACCTAGCATTGGTATTGCTGTAATAGTAGCTATATCACCAATGTTATACGTGTTATCTCCTGTAGTTGTACCACCGTTATCTCCGATGACATGTGTGTTGATTACCGCTGTTTTCACATTCGTTACATCGGTAGTAACTATATTAGATACAAGCCCAATGCCAGACAATGTAGCCGTACCACTAGTTACAGTCTGTGGCGTATCTGGTGCGGTTATCGTAAAGGTCAGCTCCTTGCTGTCATTCGCGGGAACATCGACCCCCGTTTGTGTCTGACCTTCGCTTGTTACGCTAAGACCTGTCTTCACTGTATCTGTGTAGTTATAAATTGTAACTTTATAGTCAATGGATCCGTTAGTTTGAATCGTTGCCGGGCCTTTTTTGTCAATTCCCATTAACAAATCAAGCTTACCGTTGTTCCCAAGTTTCATTGTGGCTTTTGTATCGCTCAGCCACTCCTCACTAACATAGCTTGCACCGATTCCGTTCGTTTTGGATACCGTCTGCTTACTCTTTAATGCATCGTAATACGGACTGTCGGTCGGCGGGAAGAAATATGCTGCTGTTTTGGCCCCATCGGTGTCGTTGCCCGAATTAAGGTAGCGGGTTATCTCTCCTACGTTATTCGGTGGTACCTGAAATGTCGGTTTCACGTTATAGCTTAGCTTAAAAGTACCTTCTGCTGGAGGACTGTACTCCCCCGACTGTGGATTCGTCCGGTTCTTAAAGCGGTAAATATGTGGCTGCATATCGCTTGCATCGATATACCAAGTTAAGCTGTTAACGCCTGACACCGTCTTGATCACGGCTCGACTCCCGTATCCAGCAAACTTATATGCTGTACCGCCGGAGATCGCCGTACTTGTGTCCACCGTTGCAACAGCATCCCCAATTTTCAACGTGGACAGATTCACAGTAAAATCATTGCTGATTTCATCTGAAACGACGATGGCGCTCGCTATATCCGCGGTTTCAGAGCCAAGATCGGTAGTCTCCGGTATGTTGAGAAGTGGAAGTATCGTTGTAGTAGCTTCTACATCATTCGCCAATCCAGCGAAGGCTGAACTGACAATGTCATACGTCGGAGCAAATGTATAATAATTGCTGTAAACAAATGCATCTGCATAGTTAAAGCCACCCGTTCGCTGAGCTGCATAGCTTACTAAGCTGTCATAGGTTTTCTTTGCTGAACCGTAGTTATAATTAATATCCTCTTTATTGTCGTTCACTCTTTTTGGATCAAGACCCGCCCATGCGTACACTGGCTGACTACCAGAAGGTCCATTAATCGCAGTTGAGGAGCCCAATCCCACTGTATACACCTTAGCTTGGGTGGATTCCCCTTCATTGTACGCTGTGTACGTATCATCTAAAAGATCCTTCATATACGCGCCGGTAAGTATGGTTAACGCAGCGATTTCCGGGTGCCCTGTACTTGCCAGACTAGTACCTGCTGCTGCTGGCACATATTTCGTGCCATCCGTTCCAATCTGATTATAGTTCGCGATCGTTGTAGCATCAGTTAATGCACTGTTAAACTCGGTCTCGAACGAGCTGCCTTTTGGCGACGTATACCATGCCTTCTTCGCATGAATCGCTGCTCCGTCGGATAGAAGGAATAAATAAGGCTTGCGCTTAGGGCCTGTGCCCTTGGTACCGACCTTACTCATCGTTTTTGAAACGCCGTACATTATACCATCTTGCGTTGGCGTTCCTCCCCCGAGAGAAACCGCAGATTGTGATCCAACAGAACTGCCATCTTTGTTTAGATTACTGTTCAATGTGATCGTTTGGTTCGATGTAGCATATTTCAAATAATCTTCTGTTCCATGACCTGAACTAAATTCATAATGGCCTAGTTCCATAAACGTACCGAGGTGATTATTCGAAGCAGAGCCCCCAAACCAATACACCGCAACCCGGTTATTGGGGTTGGCATCCATCACTGTGCGAATGGCATCATTCGCCGCCTTGGCCATAGCTTCCACACGATAGTAAACCCCTGGTCCACCCGCTGTTTCCGCTATTTCTCTGCCATTCAAACTTCCCATAGAGGAACTCATGTCCAAAATAAAAGTAACATCCGCTGCAGGCCCGTTAATGTTAGTGCTTCCACCGACACCTGGATTGGTCGTATTAATCGTCTTATATTCTTGTGCCAATGCAGATAGCTTCACATTGAAACTGCCGTCGCTCTCTGCTGTAACGCTCTTGTCAGTCCAGATTCGCCCGTCCGAATCGGCTGTACCAAAGCCGCTAGGTGCTGCATCTGTTACTGGATCAGCAGTCAATTTGACCTGGTACGAGCCATAGTTCGTCTCCGCCATCGTCGGAGTACTAGCCGCATGAGCTACTGAGCCAACCAAAGGAGATAGACCGCTAATCCCCAATAGCAGACACACCGTAAGCACAATTGAAATCAATTTGGTGAAGCCTTTGTTCATACTTCATGCCTCCGTATAAATTAGTATTGAATTGTAACGAACAACTTCATGGGTAGATTATCCTGAATCCGCTTCCAGTCCATGTAAACTAGATGTCTAGTTATGCATGCTGTAATCCAGATTAGACCCATGCGTGTACGCTTCTAGCAAAGCAGATGAATTCAGAGATAGTTCCATGTTCCCAAAATTCACCTAGCGTAAGCACTCTTTTGGTTTATCATCTGCGCGTTTCATCAAATAACTTTCGCAGCTCTTATGACCTTCTTCCTATTTAGAGAATGAATTGCGAAATCTAGTATACTCATTCGCTCTGAACAAATACTGAACAAAATGATATAGATTCATATTATCGTTTCTGAAGGGACTTCCAGGGTAAGTGAAGGTACGGTAACATTTAATCTGTTGGTGGGAAAAACACATAGAGTGGAGTTCTCGCTATTTTTCATAGAACGATATGAGGGTGTGATTGTATGTCAGTATTCATCGGTGTTTTGGCCTTAATATTAGGAGTATTATTCGCGATCTGGCCTTACTTAGGATGGTATCTAAGACTGGGGTGGAGGCTTAAAGATGCGGAGCCAAGTGATTTAGCCTTAAGTGTTGACCGGATTCTAGGCGTTGTCTTGGTCATTATTGGTCTTGTACTGATCGTCTCCAGTTGCTCCACAGGCAGTAAATCCGATCACACGTGGGCAGAACAATTTAAAAATAAACTTGATGCGGAGCAAGTGAAGGAAATCAGGATCGGCATGTTTAATCCCACAACATTAAGTCAGGAAGAAACAAATACCGTTGTGCAAATGATACAAAATGCAGAACTTAGACCTTTTGAGTCAGGCAATGCCTTTGGAGCGAGCAATACCGGGGAGATTACATTTATAGACGGAACTAGCGTTGAACTTGTGATTTGGGGTTCCTCTGGAGGGATTGAACTGCATCCAAATGCTGCTCAGACGCAGTATGAGATCATGAGTGAGGAATTGAAGGAATGGTTTACGAAAAATTATAGTGAAGAGTAACATCGTTATAATGTTCAAGAACCTCACCAGAGTGAGGTTCTTTTTTTGAATAAAACTTTTGATATTGTCCTCCAAGCAAAATGAAATACTAATTCTTATTTCGTTTGTTAACTTCAATCGCAATGAACTCGGGCAAATAGTTAGGAGTACAGCCTTTTGATACCATTTCACCTTTATAAAGACCCGTTTTCTCACCAAGTTTAATACAACGTGCACGATACCTTTCATCATAAATGCCTATCCAACCTGCAATAAAATTCATAGCCCACTGAACTTCCGGTTCTTCCTGCGCAATATTAGCTTCAATTGCTGTTAGTAAGTCTTCGGTGTTATCAGGTGGTGCTTGTCCAGTCCATCTCAATCTCGCTTGATAATACCAGAAAGTTCGCCTTTGACGAGCAGAAGGACTACTTTCCCATGACTCTATCAATGCAATGGTCTTCTTGTCTTTGGTGAGCTGATTAGCCATTAACCAATCCATTAAGTTATTTCGCTCATCAAAAGTATGAGTCTGCATATCCTGATCAAGCTTATCTAGCACGTCATGTGAAAGAAGTTTTTTATCCATAATTAAGATTGCTAATAATCTGGGTAAATACTCTTCGGTTGACCAGAGTTCCATAGCTAGCTCGTGATCTTTTTTAATCTCCTTCGCGATTTTTCGTAAGTCACCTAGCTTCGTTTGGCTATTGATCTGTGATAGGATGTCTGCTGCTTTTGAAGAACGCTTCATTTCTGAACCTTCATTCTTACTCATTTGACACCACAACTCCTTTATTAGAGAATTGTTTCAACAATATACCGCAAATAAATGTGTTAAACTACAACGAGAAGTGCCTATCTATAAGAAAAAATGCTACACAAACGGATGTAGGCAGATTATACGCCATATATTGAGAAAGGGATCGCCATGAATAGTTCTCTGAAGCAACTTACGCAGTCATTATTAGTACCCGTCATTCCCGGTGGAATCATTACTATTCTTATATTTGTTTTGGATTACTTTCAATTCGAACTTGTTGAAAAATTTCTACTATATGCGGCTTTCGTCATTGTACCTCTTGTTATCTTGCTTTTGAAATATGACGAAAAGAATAAACAGCAACGAATGGTTTATACTGTTATGAAATGGCTTCAATTTCCCGCAGCGCTTCTTACCCTGGCCTCTGTAATGAGCAGTAAGATGTGGGGATTAGAAAGCACAGCAATACCAGGGATTCTCTCCCTTGGGTGGCTACTGTTCACATTACTACTTGGCATCTATGGCTTGACCATCATTGTGATTGCTAAAGGAAAAGCAGCGGAAATAGCGATCGGCGCGGGGCTCGTTTATTTTTTTATCGGGGGAATATGGTTTACCTTATATCAATATCAAGTTGACCTCTTCCAAGCCAATCCTTCAACACACGCATTAAGTTCGGTTCACTTTCATTTCTCATCTGCGATCGTTCCGATTTTTATTGGTGCACTGGGACGGATCATGACGAAAAAAAGCTGGTATCCCTGGGTCGTTGCCATTGATATCATTGGCCCCATATTGATTGCGATTGGTATGATTTTCTCCAAGCCCATTGAATACATTGGTGTCACGTTATTCGCCTGTAATATTGTAGTTTACACTGCTTATCTCCTTGCTTACTTGAGGAAAAACGCTTTGGATATTAAGGCAACCTTCTTTTTAGGCCTTTCCTGCCTAGCCTTTTATACGGTTGTGGTTATTTCCATGTTCTATCCGTTACTTAAGAATATGTTTTCATTAACCATACTCGATTTCATTCCCATTTATGGATCTCTGCATGCGTTTGGTTTTGTCTTATGTGGGCTGATTGGATGGGTGTACATGGTGGACTTCATTAAGAAAAAGAGGAGTGTCCTGGAGAATAGATAAGGTTGATACATCGTAATGAGTGATTACATACAGAAACAAGCGGTCTTCATCCTGTTACCCTTGCTACAACATGAATTAGCGAACGCGATTTTTAGACTAACCTATCGGCTATAATGAAGTAGTTCAGCCAGGTTCGTGCTATAATGGTGTTCACATAAACAACATTCATCATCTGCCGAGATGGCGATGATTAAGGAGATTGAATTTTGACGAACAACCATGATATTGGAGCAGTTAACGAATTACCGGAAAACTTTGAAGAGCTCAAACGAGCGGCTAATCGGTCTTCAAGCTGGAGAGACAGACTGAATGCAGTGAACGAATTGGGAAACTGGGATACAGCCCCTACCATTAAATTGCTGCAAAATGTTTTGAAGAATGATCAAGTGTTTCAAGTGCGCGAAGCCGCATATCGCAAGCTCAAGCAGTTGGATGAAGATGTACAAATGCCTGTCCAGAACAAAGGCGATCTGTTTAAAGGTCTTAACAAAATTTTGCTGCGAATTAAAAAAAGCCTTCCTGAAGGTCACACATTTGAGCAATTTAAAGAAAAACTGCAAAAAACACGTCTGGATATCTATGATACTTACGAGGGCAACAAAGATGCTGAGTTCGACTCCTGGCTCCATGGAATTTGGGAGACACTAGGTCGAAGATAGCCACCGTTCATCGTATAATAGCTGATTACAAAGCCACTTCAAAAAATGGAGTGGCTTCTTTATTTATTGTTAAATTTGATTGCTATCAGAGTTTATCTCACTCTGTAGCACGTTGAAGGTTGGATGCTATTTACTATGTTTGCTACCTGTCTAATTGATCTAACAAAAAAAACGCTCTGTCTACTGATTCTTAAGATCAGTAAACAAAGCGCAGAGTTTGAGTCTACATTCAATTTCACATGTACATTCTCTCTATGATGCGAAGTTGTGCACTGTAAGATTTATTCAGGTATATAAGGAAGATCCAATGTCTTCGGAACGTTGATGACATGCTTTTCTGTATACGTGCGGATGCCTTCCGCGCCATATTCACGGCCAATACCAGATTGCTTGAAGCCGCCAAAAGGGAACCGAACGTCGAGCCCCTGTACAGCAGCTGTATTGATCATGGTCGTTCCAGCTTCGAGTTGACGTGCGACGGAGATGGCATCCTCTTCTTTCCCCCACACAGAACTCGTCAATCCATATATGCTTTCATTGTGTAGATGAATAACCTGCTCTTCATCGTCAAATGGCAGAATCGGAACCGTAGGACCAAACTGTTCCTCCACGACAATCGGATCATGAACATCACAATCTAAAACAAGCGTAGGTTGTAGATAGTAGCCTTGTTCAAACAGCTTCTGATCAAGAATTTGACCGAGAGGGATGACCTTAGCCCCGCGCTTTTGCGCATCTTCAACCAAACCTTGCACATAATCTCTCTGCTTCAGGTTATTAACTGGCCCTACCGTCGTATTAGAATCGAATGGATCGCCAATTCGAATCCAGCGATTTGCCGCCTCTATATATTTTTCCACAAATTCATCATAGATAGAACGGTGTACATATACACGTTTGGCGATCATACAGATCTGGCCTGCTGTCAAGAAATTTGATATAACTATCCGGCGCATTGCTCGCTCATCATGAACATCAAAGCTTTCCAAGAAGATAGCCGCATCATTACCACCAAGCTCCAGCGTCATATCCTTAATCGTTTCCGAGGCAGCTTTGATAATATGCTTCGCTGTTGCGGTTCCACCTGTAAAGGTGATTTTAGACACAAGAGGATGACTAGTCAGTTCAACGCCCACATCGGCATCCCCATAAACGACATTGATTACACCAGCCGGGAACTCACTCGCAATAATCTCTGCCACTTTCGCCGCGGCCAGTGGTGCAAATGGGCTTGGTTTGAGCACAATCGTGTTGCCTGCAAGTAAGGCAGGAGCGATCTTAATCGTAGATAGAGCAATAGGGTAGTTCCATGGACTAATCGCTGCCACTACACCGATTGGATCATAAGAAAGAATCGTTTTACCATGGTCATGCTCTTGGATCTCTTCTTGTAGAGCCGATTTAGCTTCATTACAAGCAAACTCCATCCACATTAACGATACATAAATTTCACCGTGTGCATCATACAGAGGCTTGCCATGCTCTCTGGACAGCAAATGCACAATTTCATTCTCAGCTGCTCTAATCTTCTCGATCGCCTTGCGCATCATAATAATGCGTTCGTCAATGGAGGTCTGCTTCCAAGTTTTAAAAGCTCCTGCCGCCGCTTCAATCGCTTCAACCGCTTGTTCTTTCGTAGTGATAGGAAAATAGCCTACGATCTCCGTTGGGTTGGTTGGGTTCTCTTTTGCTAACTGCGAAAGGGATTTTACATTTTGACCATTAATAAACGCTTCAACGATAACTGTCTCTTGGTCTGCTTGTATCGTCATTTTACATCCCCTCCGTTATATAAATGGAACGAAAAAATATTTACACTAGCCACTCCAATGACAGAATAACCTTCCGATCGCTGTTATCCCCAGATTTTTGTGATTCCTTTTTTATAAGGTAAAATCCGGGTATAAAGGCGAGCGCTTCGCTTCTTCAGGTTTTTTCTGCCCTCTCCGTTTTGTGTAAATGTTTAGTTAAATTTATTTATAGCTATTAATTCCATACTTCTTCTGCAATCTCTTTGACATAACGAAGTTTGCGCCATTGTTGTTCTTCCGTTAAAATATTGCCTTCTTCTGTAGACGAGAAGCCACATTGTGGGCTCAAACAGAGTTGCTCAAGGGGTACATAGGTTGCCGCCTCTGCGATCCGAGCTTTAATTTGTTCTTTGTCCTCTAGCTCACCTGATTTGGATGTCAATAAACCAAGCACAATTTTCAAATCTTTACGATTTACATATTTTAATGGCTCGAAACTACCTGAGCGTTCATCATCAAATTCTAAAAATAATCCATCTACATTTAAGCCGCCAAAGATAACTTCAGAAGCGTAATCATAACCACCCGTTGAGAAGTAGTTCGATTTATAGTTACCCCGACAAATATGCATCGTCACCACTAAATCTGCCGGTTTATGAGCCAACGTTTCGTTAATCATGCGCTGCATCGTTTTCAACTCTTCCGCCGGTTCCAGACCTTTAGCACGTAGCTTATCGTGACCAGCTTCTGAGAACAGATCTGCCCAAGCGGTATCATCTAATTGCAGGTATCGACATCCCGCATCATAGAAGGCCTGAATAGCTTTTTGATACGCGGCAATCGTATCCTGAAGGAATTGCTCTCTGTCCGTATAGATATTGGCGCCATTCTCCAATCTGTATAGGAGCATATTAGGACTTGGAATGGTCTGTTTCGCCACCGCATCACCTGCATGCTTTTTCAAAAACTTAAAATGCTCAACAAAGGGATGCGTAGAGAAACCCACTTTACCTACCACACGAATCCCGCCCTTGCGAGTCTGCATGTTATGGAACTGAGGTCCATCAATTTCCTCATATAGTTCTACGCCATCCAAGCCGCCCAGAAAGTCAAAGTGCCACCAGCTTCTACGGAATTCACCATCCGTAACTGCGAATACGCCATTTTCCTTTTGCTTTTCAATAATTCGAATAATCTCTTTATCTTCCACAGTTCTTAATTCTTCATATGTGATGTTGCCTGATTTATATTGTTCACGTGCCTGACTTAAGTTTGCAGGACGTAGAAAGCTACCTACATGATCGTTACGAAATGGTATCATAAAAAAATCTCCTTCTTACTTTTAGTTTCCTGAGTATAGCATGATCGAAATGATTACATGTTATATGAAAAAAACATGGCTGGTTATAGCTTTTAACAATAGCAAAAGAGTCCTTATATAGCAAAAAAACCACCATCTCATAAGGTAGTGGATTTATAGGGTGGAGCGAAGTGCTGTAGTTAAGAATGATAATTCATATGTTTATCCTCGCATCTCTCAAGGAATTCTAAATGCCCCTAGTATTCGTGTTGTTATTTCTGGCTCTGTCTGAAATGTACAAAGTCCTGTCCTTTGACGAGGCTGGAAACGGCCGGATTCATGTGGTCAACAGCGTCAAGTATTGTCCCAATGCCGTGACCACATTTTTTCCAATGATTTCTTAATATGCATGGTTGCTAGTCACTTCCATGATGCCAAACAAGAGGGGCAAGCCATAAAAAATAAATTTCAATTCCTGCAGTTGAAAGCTATTCAAGCTAATTTGAAGATACGAAAGTTGAGTGGACTATATTAAATTATTGACTCATTATGGAATTTACATGTAATATATAACATATAAATACTTTATTATCCTTATAAACCAAGTTTTGAACAGTTGGCCAACTTTCAAATACACTAAAATTTTGAAGGGAAGATCACGATGAAAAAAGTAGTTACAGCTTTATTGGTTACGGCATCCTTATTTGTAGGTAGCGTTTCATCTTTTGCATATTCTATAGATTCTTCAAATACAATTCCTACTAAAATGAATCCAGGAGCCATAGTAGAGTATGATGAAACCAACCAAATGATTGTTATTGACCAAGGTAACCTAGTAACACTGCCTTCTGTTTATCAAAACCAAATGACCCAGTTCAGTTCAGCAATGGTAGATATAGATCAACTAAAATTAGAAGAAGAATTTGTTGAGCAAATCAAAGAAGAAGCTAAAGATCTACCTGTATATAAAATAGAGAATCCTCTTCCACAACCGGGGTTGAGAGTTTTATACGATGCCGAAGGTTATATAAAAGAATTTATATATCCTCAAGGAAACGCCTTCGCATTAGCAGCATATAAAGCATTACCTAGAGGAACTAGAAAGGCAGCCGGCACTTATACTTACGGTAGTAATAATAATAAAATCACAATAACATCCAGTACTGTTCTTGGAGAAGGTCGTTTTACTAATTTCACAGATACTACTGGTGAAAACAGCAATACGCTCAAAAAAGGTGATGCTGCAACGAGGGGCGACATAGATAACCCTAAATATGAACAGGTATTGGATGCACGAAACTTGGATAATAATGTTTTCGCTAATGTTACTAAAAGAGATAACGGAGCTCTTCCTGATGCCACATTAGATATTTGGAAAACAGGTGTAGAACTATTTGATTTAAAATGGTCTTCTACTCTTTCATTTAAAGGTAGATACTTCTACTCATTCTAAATTTAAAGTATTAAAGGAGGGGGCGGAATTCTTCGCCTCCTTATCAAATTTTTAAAAGGGTGATCATTTATGCGAATAGAGTATTCAAAAAATTACTTCTTTCTATTTTTGTTTGTTTTACTCATTTTAATTTCAGGATGCAGTAATGATGCAACAAATGTAAAAAAACCTTCTGTCGATATAAAAAATACTGTTTCACAATCCCGTGAATATCTCTCCATCACTAACACCGAATACGTCAATGGCACAGATCCCAATGATGGAATGAAAATGAATGTGTATACATACGACTTACAGTCCAAAGCTCTTAACAAAATGACTGACTTGCCATATAACTCTCAATATCCTCTGACCGTAGTTTCTTTGGCCGAAGACACCACCTATTATTCGGGCGAAGGCAAAAGTAAAGGGGACGAGTTATTCGCTTATGATATGAAAACACAGCAGGTGCATCAATTAAGCTCTAATTTATTTGCGATTAATGCAATTATCCCGGATGTCACTGAGAATACAATAATGATGGCTGCTGTGAAAAAGGGAGAACGCCCTGTAAAAGTCATGTTTCTGGATAAAGAAACTCAAAAAATCTCGATATTAAATGAGCAAGATTCAGATACGACCACATGGGACATCGCCTATGATCCGGAAACAGAAAAAGGATACGCCATTCAATACTCTGAGGATGAACAATACGAGCAGATGGAAAAGTCCAATCAGACCCAAAAACCGATGGTTCCACCGAGTCATACCATTATCGAAATTGATCCCGTATCGAAACAAACTCGTGCAATAATTAAACTTAAAGATGAACAGATTCTCACTCTATCTGCCAGAGGAAACCAGCTTCTCATAGCAACTGCAAAATACATTAATAAGATGCCTATCGGATATAGTCTGGTGGATCTGCAGACAGGACAACGAAAGGACCTTCAACTTCCTATTAAAGCCAGCAGTGAATTGTTTCTGGACAAAGACGGTAACGGGTTTTATTTTCTCGGGGAAAAAGGAAATGGAAATACCGAGCGAGGTATTTATTTTTATGATATGAAAACGGACAAGATTGAGACTGTTTTCTTGCAAAAAGAAGGGTTCATCAATAACTTCACGCTAGTATCTGAACTGAACTAACCTGACAAACGTCGTCAGAGCAGCTTTACTTGATTCTTCATCCTGAAATATTTTCAATGAGTTAATGAGAGAATTTTCGCAAAACGATCCCATGAATAGCACATCATAAATTTTGCCCTACTTATGGTACGGTTCATTCCGATTTATCTTCACGGCGCGATAAATTTGCTCCACCAACACCAGCCGCATAAGCTGATGCGGCAGGGTCATGCGCCCGAAGCTCAAGCGTTGCTTCGCGCGGCGCAGCACCTCATCGGAGAGCCCATGGCTGCCTCCGATGACAAACACGACATGGCTCGTCCCATACGTGCCGAGCTTGTCGATCTCCATAGCCAGCTCCTCGGAACTCCAGAGCTGGCCATCCAATGCGAGCGCGACAACATGCGCCTCGCTCTTCACATGCGCGAGGATGCGTTCACCCTCGCGCTCTTTCACCGCCCGTACCTCAGCTTCGCTCAGGGTATCGGGGGCTTTCTCGTCTGCGACCTCGATCATCTGAAACTTGATGTACGGGGCGAGCCGCTTGGCATATTCCTGAATGCCGAGCGTTAAATATTTTTCCTTCAATTTGCCTACGCCAATAATTTGAATCAACATGAATATCCATTCCTCCTAAATTTGCTGCAAAAGAATCTATAAGTAAGATGCATCAGCGCATCGTTCAATCTACTGTTTCAGCTACACGTTATATCTTCGCATCCCCAATATTCTAACAAACCCCACACACCTTATTCAGCCCATTTTAGCTTCTTTTAAAATCTAACGAATCTCACACACGCTATCGCAGTAGAAACAAGCTTTTCCCACCACTTTCAAGGTCATTTCCTTAAAATAGCGTGTCTACGATTCGTTAGATTTCAACCAGGAAGCAATAGCACCATATAAGAGGTATCAGGTTCGTTAGAGCTCCAAAGTACTGCACAGCTTCTACAATGCTACTGCACAGCTAATACAATATTGCTGCAAAGTTACCACAATACTATAGCAACAACGCCTAACTCACCCAAAATAACTCGCCTATCAATATGTAAGCTTGCCCACGTGGCTGAGCACCCTATTACTATTACCTCACTTCATTGTTAATCCGCAAGATGCTAGCCACCTTCCACGACCAACTCGTTAAGGCGTACGCCAGGCAGGACACGTATATGTTGCACTTGGGCTTCTTCGTCCCCGCCCTAACGCCCCGTCTTCTCCTACCAAAAAAGCAAAAAGAGCGCTCAACACGCTCTCTTCGCTCCTTACTGTGATGTTCATACCGGATGGAAAGTGAGTTCTAGCATAAAGCGCCACTTATGTGACGCCTTCTGCCGCCTTCAATTCCTACAGTACGCTAAACGACAAGAAATTCCGCATGCTGCTCGCACTCAGCGCACTTCGCAGGCGGATCCCAGTCGGCAAATTCCGTCTCCTTCAAATCCACGATATCTGGAGCGTCCTCATACTCATCGACAAACTTGTCGATCGCAATGTCCACGTGTTCTTTGCATACAACGTACATCCGTTCAAGCATCCTTTCTGTAACCAGCTATGCTCCCGATTCACAACCGCTTATCCATATAGGATAGCCACTTCTCTGTTCTATCACACCTGGGACGTAAAAGAAACCCCTTATAGAATATTCCCGCATAGATCGGTTGAAAATACATAGCCAAAATGAACCAGCCCGGCTCAGGGGCAAGCGACTATCTACTACACCCAAACACAAAAACAACACCCCTTCCCTAACTAAAGGGACAGATGTTGCTCTTGAGTTCCTGCCATGTCTTAAGTTATGTCCTCTTATGGCCAAGAAATTTCACCTTTGATCACCTGAGCACTCGTTTCCAAATCACCTGTATTGGTGAAGTCCGGATACGCCTTTTCCATTGTTGCAATTAGCTCTTTGGAATCTTTGGCTTTCTCTGCTTCTGCTTCAAACTTTGCAATATAATCGCGGGTAAACGTCACACTGGATAGATCTCCAGCACTGGTTCCCACATAGTGACCTGGGATCACTCGCTCAGGGTTCAGAGCAGTAATCTCTTCCAACAGTTCACGCCACTCATTACGGCTCTCTGGTGTTTGATTATCTGCCATCCAGACATGTACGTTCTCGTACACAGGAACGCCGCCCAGAACCGTTTTAATGGATGGGATCCATAGGAAGGTGTGCGACGGATCAGAACCATTCAGACCAATGATATCAACGGCTTGTCCATCTACCATGAACTGTTTACCGTCGAAGACATCAGGGACAATCTGTGCTGTTGGTGCATTTTCCTTCAGAATTGGGTTCCAGTAATCATTCTTCACTTGGATTGTTTCCTTAATGCCTTCTACTGTTCCTGGCGTTGCGACAATCTTCACATCTGGGAATGCTTCACGGATGACCGACAGACCGAAGTAATAATCTGGATCTTTATGGCTGATAAATACGGTCGTAAGTTTCTTACCTGTATCCTTAACCATTTTCACCAGTTGCTCCGCATCATTCTTCTGGAACTGAGCATCGACGAGCACCACCTCAGTAGGCCCTTCAATCAGGTTAGAGGAAACACCAAAAATACTTTTCTCCCCTGGATTAAATGTAGTCACTTTAAGATCAGCCGTTGATGTAATTGCTTCATCGCCCGTTGTATTGTTCGCACCTGCCGCATTGGACGAGGTATCTGACGTATTTTCGGTTTTACTTGCCGTACTTGTACAAGCGCTCAAGATTAACATGATACTAAGGAGTAGCATGACTCCAATGGATGATTTTTTACGAAACACTTTATTCAACTTCCTCTCATAATACTGTCGCCAGTTAGATTAACAATGCGCAGTGCAGTATGTTTTTAATTTTGATTATGCATTTTTAGTTAAACGTCTTACCTTACGCTTTTTGAATTTTGCATTTTTGCTTACCCTTTTTGGATATTACATCTTAATCTAGCTTTGCTCCTACGATGTCTAGATTTCAAACCTTGACTTCACATTCAACATTGAATGACGGACATAGTCCGATTCATAACACACATCGCATTACACATAACTCTCTCTTACTTTGATCAAACAAGACCCCTTCCCACTTTTGTGTAACTACTGTAGTTACAACTTTTAATATGTGACTATTATAGTTACAACTTAAACTACATGTCAAGGACTTATCTCTACATTTTTTTTAAAATCTAAAGTTTTAGCTCTTCTCTAGCAAGCATCTTTCACTCCAATAGGTGCAACCCAAATCAACCGAAGGCACTACTCTCACCAGAAGTTGTATAACCCAAACTCTTGTATACTCTCATTCTGACAGCCTACTTTTAAGAAATAAATCCCACACCATATTCATCGAGAACATCACAAAAAAACCAACCAGAATATTCTGATTGGTTCTCTCCATAAACCCATTTTCTATTATTGCAGCCCAGATTGAGCCTTTGTCAGCAATTTGCCACTTTGAAAAGCAATGACCGCATTCGCTCCCGTATCTCCGGTACCTTTATAGTTGTAGACGACCATATTCTCGGCTTCACTCAACGCTTCGCCTTCGCCGCCGAGAATCGCGATCACTTCCTCCACCGTCATACCCACTTCAAGCTTCTCGTACTGAGCAAAGGTAATGAGTACCCCATCGCCCTTTCCTGCCGATCCATTATTCGTAGGTGCGCCTGTAGTCGTCCCTCCGGTCTCAGTCGCAGTGGACACCGTCGTACTGAGCTCATTCAGCTTTTTCTCCAGCTCCGCAATCTTATTATCCTGTTCCCCGCTCTTCTGAACCTGCTCCGCCAGCCGCTGCTCTAGACCTGCAATCTTATCCTGCAACCCATTCGTATCCACGGCTCCTGTTGTAGCTTCCTTCGAAGTGCATGCAGATAAGAGAGACAGCGACATGAGTAGAGCCGTTCCCCCCAGCATCCCTTTCATTGTACGTTTCATGATTGAATAACCCCTCTTCTATGATTTAGAACATCCAGATCGTCAAAGACCTGTTACTTGCACACCCGTGCATTACGAACACATTGACAACAGTTTATCATAGCAAAGGTCTAATGTAACTGAGTCTTAGGCTCTGATCCTGTCCGATCATTTGTCAAAAGAATAACCTCTGTCCCGGTATACCGAGCCATTTCGACAGCAAAAACAACAGTGACAACCCTAAATCTAGTAGCACAAATCTTGCCCATGTAATCAAAAACCAGTCCTTATGGGTACCCAGCAGTGATCCAATAACCATTAAGTAATAGATGCATTATTATCATTTCAGTATAGAGTTCATAAGTTCTGATCGCCACTTGTTCTACTCATTCATTGTGAGATACCTGATTCTGATTTCATCTTCTGCTCGTCAGGGCTTTTAATGAGTGCTAACTCCGATAATTTGCAAGAACCCCGGTAACTTACAGCTCCTATAATGTTAAAAAAAAGAGCCGATCAGCGACCTGACCAGCTCTTTCTATGATCCCCTAACACAATCTCACCATAGCATGTGCTTAATATATGTTTTACTCCGGTTTATCCGACAGCTTCACCGATACCTTCTCGGCTTTGCCGTCCCGATAGAAGGTTACCTCAATCGTATCGCCGATTTTCTTCTTATCGTACAGATATTTACGAAGATCGAGCGTAGAGGTAATCTTTTGCCCGTCAAATTCAGTAATAACATCGTTGAGCTTCATACCTGCTTCCGATGCAGGTCCCGATGCTTCGAGCACGACCACACCGCTATCTACATGGGATGGTAGTTTCAGATCCTTACGCTGCTCGTCGTCCAGTGGAGCATAAGGGTTGCTCAGATCGACAGTGTACACGCCCAGGTATGGACGAGATACTTTACCGTGTAGCAATAGCGAATCGACAGTCTTCATCACTTCGTTCATCGGAATCGCAAAACCAAGACCTTCAACGCCCGTATCCGATATCTTCATCGTGTTAATGCCGACCACTTTCCCGTTCAGATCAACCAGTGCGCCGCCGCTATTCCCTTCGTTGATCGCCGCATCTGTCTGAATAACGTTCTGCTCCCAGTCGTACACGCCGTCCTGATTAATCGACACGGGTAGAATGCGATCGGTATAACTCACAATCCCAGATGTCAGTGTACCGCCCAGACCGAGCGGGTTACCAATGGCAAGTACGGTCTGACCTCGTTTAAGCTTGCTGGAATCACCAATCTCCGCAACAGCTCCCAGCCCTTTATCCTCTGTCGACAGCACCGCAATATCGCTTACTCGGTCTTTGCCAACCAGCTTCGCTTTATGTGTCTCACCGTCCACCGTTACAATCTCAAGATCACTCGCACCTTCCACCACATGGTGATTGGTCATAATGTAGGCTGTGCCCTCTTCCTTCTTGAAAATGACACCTGATCCTAGCGCCGAGTCCTCCATAGATAGGCTGCTGCCCGTTTTATGGTTCACAATACTCACCACAGAAGGACGCACCTTCTCAGCTGCCTGGATGATCCGGTCGTACGGATCAACAGCTTGAGCCGAGGGCGCACCGCCACCTGAACCATTGCCTATTGCGGCATTGGATAACGGTACAGACGCTGGCTGCATGATGAAGCTAAACAGGGTAACGGTAACGATGGAGCTGATCACAGAACTGATCACGGCTACTTTGACCGTGGAGCTAATACCCGAACGCGATCTGCGCGGATTCTGCCACCGATCACGCCCTCCTGGGCGGAGAATCTGAAGTTTGCCCTTCTGCACAGGTTCGGCGCGTCTTGAAACTTTAGTTGAATAAAAATCGTCTCCGAACAATCCCATCGTGATCCTCTCCCCTTCGTTGTCACGCATCAAGATCTTGACTGCCGCCTGATCATTGTCGCATGGGACGTCGATGGTGTTCTCACATACCCCACTCCGCCGACAGATGAGCTTCCGATCGCTGTTATCCCCTAGATTTCTTCGAGTCCTTTGATTAAAGGTGAAATCCGGGGATGAAGGCGAGTCAATGCTCCCGATACAGCTTTCTTTCAGAAAGCCCTGAGCTCCTCTTCTCCAGCTTCGTTCTGTGTCCTCCATTACGTGCGTGGCGTAAATACCAGCTCTTTCCCCATGCTTTTTTGCATTTTCCAAAATCTTATTTGCATATCGCCGCACTCCCAAGTACACGAAATGAAGCGTCTATGTACAACAGAATGGGTATCCCATTCTGCCAGTGACTCTATCAATCACGCTCTCGCATTTTTTTGATATGCCAATACACTCATCAGTTCGCTCACATTCCAGCCTATTTCCAAGTGCTCTATATATACTAAACACGTTAAATCTGAAAAAGTTGCATAAATACGAAGAATATCGCAAATTTCCGCTAATTTGCAGCTAACGATAAAGGTTCATACTATATCTATCACCACAAAATCCAGTTCGTTAAGCGCATATTTACCCATTCAGGCAAACTTTTTCTAATCCAATAAGCTACTGTTTCAGCATACATGCCTTCTTCTTTCATTTATAGCGGCAAAAAGAGGAATGTTTTCCAACCAGCCTGACTACAATATTAGTAAAAAGGTTGTTCAAAGAAGGATTCGAAGGTTCATAGAATTGTGTCTTCAAAAAGGGTAACAGGCATCCTTCGTAATCAAAAGTGGACTTTTTGAACAACCACTAGAAGGAGGATTTACTTATGGAACGCACACGTACACTCACAGCCATGGAAGAAGTTCATATGGCGGCCAAGCTAGCTGATCTCAAAGAAGAACATTACCGCAATACATTAGCCCTAAGCACCATCATTGAGCTGCTCGTGGACAAAGGCATCCTAACCCGCGAGGAAGTAGAGCGCAAAGCCGCTGAACTAGACAGCTTTATGGCTCACCCACCCTATCCCATGGTGTAGGACGGTCATAATACGTATCACAGAGTTTGAACTCATGATCCCGATAGAAGCATCCACGACTCTCCATCGCATCGCGCACGGTCATTTTCGCCAGATCCATCATATTATGATCCCGGCTGAGATGTGCAAGATACGTGCGCTTGATGCGTCCGTTCATCAATTCACTGAGTGCTGCCCCTGCTGCTTCATTCGACAAATGCCCGATATCGCTTAAGATTCGGCGCTTCGTATTCCACGGATATCGACCCATCCGCAGCAATTCAACGTCGTGATTCGATTCAAGCACAAGCACGTCAGAATCCGAGATGGCATCGCGAACCTTGTCGCTCATATAGCCCAGGTCTGTCGCAACAGACAGCTTCTCACTGCCATCATCGAACGTATACCCTACAGGTTCCGCTGCATCGTGCGAGATCCCGAAGGATTCCACGCGCAGCGAGCCAAAATCATGCTTCTCACCCGTTTCAAAGATCCGCCGATTCTCCTCTGGAATTGCCCCAACCGATTTCTCCAGCGCCGCCCACGTATTTGTGTTTGCATAGATTGGTAAATTATATTTCCGAGACATCGCGCCTAGTCCTTTAATGTGATCGGAATGTTCATGTGTGACCAGAATGCCGTCCAGCTCTGTTCCTGCGATCTCCCGTTCCTGAAACAGTGCATCCAGCCGCTTCGCACTGAGGCCTGCATCAATCATAAGTGATGTGCCTCCATGCTGTATGACTGTGGCGTTTCCTGTAGAACCACTAGACAATACGGTAAAATAAATCCCCATAACTCATTACTCCCCTGGTTTATCTGTCTTGGGACTGAATACATCCCCACTGATGCCCTGCACGTACAACACTTCGCCACTTTCCAGCACGAATCGCCATGCCGGCATCGCAACTTGTAGATCTGAATTGAACAACTGGCCGTAATAGCCAAGCTGAATATCTTTGACAATAGAATCATTGGGCAAAAAGTTCTCGATCAGCGTACCCAGCGCCTTCGACGCCGGAAGCACCTGCTGCTCGCTCTCCTCCGCTGTTGTAATCTTCACCGGAGTCTGAAGGTAACCTGTAATCTTCTGATCGCTGTAGAATAGCTCCAGACTGACATTGAAGAGCGGCCATTTGCTATCCACCAATGGATGAAGGACAAATGCCCCATCCTCGGCCATCAGTTGATCCAGCCGGTAAGTACCGATCTGCGGAATCTCATCTTGTAGCGCATCTTCTAGCTCACTTTGTGAGAAGATTAGCTTGCTGTCTACAGGCTGTTCCAGCTCAATACGGATCCCTGCCTCGTCCTCTTCTATAAATTCATAGGACAGCTTCGGTAGCTTCGGTGTTTCATTCGGGATAGGAGCGAGCACCTGAATCCCCTTCTCTTCCATCGCCTGCTGTGTATTATCCGCCAGCGAGGTGAAGTCCAGATTGGCTCCGGCCGTCTCCCGTGCATCCATCCAGATCTGATACCCCAACACTAGATTCAGTAACAGAAAGGCATAGATTAATACATTTTTCGCCCGTCCCCAATCCAAAACATTCACCTCCACCAGTTAACTAGGTCGTGTCTGAAAACTCACTGAAGAGCATCTTTTACCCCCTTTTCGCCCCCTGCTGCGTCACTTTCCCTTGACGTGCCCCGGCACGCCTGCGGAAAACTTCCTTGCATGGAACGAAAACTCGGCAAAATCTGCGCCCTTCGGAGTTTTCATACACTCCCTAAATGAAATACTTGATTCTTAACGAACCCCTCACGTCTTATTAGCTCCATTCTCCGCAAGTTTGTAATCTAACGAGTTGGAGAGACGTTATTTCTAGCATGTATAGACTTTCTATCCGATTTCACCCGTACTCTACGACATTAGCATCGCTGAGGTTCGTTAGATTTTGCTACCTATGTTGATTCCGCCATTTAAGGTGTGTCAGATTCGTTAGCCCTCTGCTCCACCCTACGAACCATTAAGAAACCGTCGTTTCCTCACCGTTGCCGAAGCGAATCACCCATACCGGGATCAGCTTAAGACCATCCTCTATCGCAGACGGTCGATACGCTGGATATACATCCACAACCTCGCGATTCGCACCAGCTACCTTCTGAATGAGTGCCTTCAGCTTGTCCCCGCCAGGCAGCTTGACCGACTGTTTCGTCTCCGTACCTTCGTTCAGATACTCCAATGAACGCTCATAGCTGGATACGGTCTCCTGCCGCATTTCCATGTTGATCGTACCGAAGCGGAATTGCATCGAGTCCATAATCGGAAAGCTTCCGTAATATTGCTGGAACTGAAGCTGTGTTTTGTTATCCGCTGTCTCCAGCATCAGACGTGACCGTCCTTTCCAGCCTCCATGCTGATTGACAAAATCCACAGCAGACAAGGCGTCCTTAGCCGCATCAATCTGTCCCGCAGGTGGTGCAGCTGGATCGGTGTAACTAATCCATCGCTGATCCTGCTTCACTTGCAAACTCCGCTTACTATCCGTGTAGATCTCTGACCCATCCTTTTCCCGAATATTCCGGGTCATGCTAGGGTCGAAGAACAAGCTGCGCTGCATCTGCTCTACCGTAAACTGGCTTGTTGGCATACTCGCCTCAATCGTCTCAATAGCTTCGGACGGAATATAATAGCGACCATCCATCAGCGTATAAGGCGTCCAGTTGCTGCCGAAGTCCACATGTTGCTGCACATCCTGTACCGTTAGGTCAGCCTGCGTAGCCTCGTAAACGACATCTCCCTTGGCGCTGAAGAATAGTGCATGTGCCTTGGTTTCATTTTTGGCGGTATAGATTGAAATTCGGTTAATCGTCTCTCCCTGGAAGAGGGAATCCGTGCCTAGTCGCATTACACGCTGTAACAAAGCCACCGGAATACCCTCCTTGAAAGACAGCTCAAAGCCAGGGTTGTCCTTCCGAATCTGATCCCAGTTCACAGACTGCACACTACGACGCTGAAAATCATCGAACGTTCGCCCCTGCAGCCGTGAGAAGATCAATTGATAGAACGTATTGCCTGGGTAAAACACAGTATGTTTATCCTCACCTAGATGAATAATCATCTGATCCGGAAAAATTAATTCCTCAATGTTACGCTCTTGACCCATGTTCTCGGTCTTTACATAGTTCGTTTCAGATGTCACAACCGAATCCCCACCGCCTGGTAGACGATAGATTAGAAAGTAACTCTGAACTAAGCTGGCAACAACGAGTGTGGTAAGCACCAGTGATTTAATCCGTTCCTTCACGGTGCTCACCTCCTTCATCACGCATCGGCAATGTGAATGTTACGGTTGTCCCAACGTCCAGCTCTGATTCAAGCGTAATACTGCCGTCATGCGCTTTTACAATTTCCCGGGCAATGGATAGCCCAAGTCCTGTTCCGCCCATACTACGCGAACGAGCCTTATCTACACGGTAAAACCGTTCAAATATACGATCCAAATCCCGCTGTGGTATACCCATTCCCGTATCCGTTACCGAGATTGCGAGCGTCTGATCATTCGTTTTGCGTGCTGCAATCGTGATCGTACCACCCTCAAGTGTGTACTTCAGCGCATTGGACACGACATTATCAAGCACCTGATCAATCTGATCCCGATCCAGCGGTACCTCAGGAAGATCATGCTCCACCGATAATACAGGCTGAATATCCTTTTGATGCATCTGGAATGAGAATCGATCCGTCACTTCCTCCAGCATCTCCAGAATATCCGTAGGTTGTTTCCGCAGAAGAGCCTCTTTGGAGTCCAGCCTGGAGAGATGTAGCAGATCCGTAACCAGGCGGATCATTCGCTCTGTCTCATTCTGGATAACGCCTACGAACCGCCCAGCGAGCTGTGGATCTTCAAGTGCACCATCATCAAGCGCCTCGGCATAACTCTTAATGGTGGTTAGCGGCGTACGCAGCTCATGGGATACATTCGCCACGAATTCACGCCGGGATGCTTCCAGCTCTTCTTGTTCCGTGACGTCCTGGAGCACCGCAATCGTTCCCGTAATTCCTAACTCACGCCTGTGAACAGGCGTGAACGTCATACGAATGACAACAGGCTCCTCCTGACCCGCAGGAGCAATCTGCAACAGGGTCGAACCTGTGAAGCCGCTCGCGAGTGCTTCCGCGTCCTCAGGATCGATACCAAGCAATACAGCGAAGTGCCTGCCCTCAATATCTGCCGGACGCATTCCAAGAATGCTACTTGCACGGCGATTGACTAGAATGACTTTGCCATACTCGTCTGTTGCAACTACACCATCACTCATATTGGTCAGAATAGAGGTCAGCTTCTCCTTCTCCTCTTCATTCTGAGAGAGTGCGTCACGCAGACGGCTGGTCATATAGTTAAATGCCCGGCTGAGCTGGCCGATCTCATCTGTGCCGAATACAGGGGTCTGTTGGTCAAAGTTACCTTCAGCCACCGCTGTTGCCCGCCTCGTCACTTCCTTGATCGGTTGTGTAATCGTATGGGATAGAATGACGCCGAGCACCGCTGTTAACACAAGGGCAATAAGAATGCCCGAAATAAATATCTTGTTAATGCCCTCCATGGTGGCATATAACTCATTCATCGATGCGGCAATATATACCGCGCCAATGATCTTGCCGCCGGATAATACCGGCTTGGCAACCACCTTTTTGCGGACATTGTCCTCATCAACGATATATTCCTCATTGTCTCGAATGCCCTGCAACGCACGGCTGACAACGGTCTGTGTATTTTTACGCCCAACATAGTCTGAATGAGAGCTTAGTGAGGTGGTCAGCACCTTACCACTGGCGTCCAACACTTGAATCTCTGCCCCGTTAATGTTGAACAGATTGTTCACCAGTACGCGCAGATTTTCCGTTTTGTCTTCGCCAGCCTCCACTTCGCCGCCAGCCATCGTCTCTCCCACCAGCACCGACAGCATCTCCGCTCTCGCCTGTAGATCCTCGGTGAAGTTACTAGTTAGAGAATTCTTCATCGCGCTGACAAAATAAACACCAATCAATTGCATCGCAATTAGAATCAGCAGTACATATATGATAATTAGCTTCGCCTGAATCGTTCGAAAGAACGAAAATCGCGAGAATCGCCCCATTATATCCCCACGCTTTTGGGACTACGCACCAGATAACCTAATCCACGGCGCGTCAGAATCGTCTCCGGTTTGCTCGGATTCTCCTCAATCTTCTCGCGCAGACGACGGATCGTTACATCCACAGTACGCACATCCCCGAAATATTCATATCCCCATACCGCCTGTAACAGATGTTCCCGTGTCATCACCTTGCCCGAATGCTTCGCCATGTAATAGAGAAGTTCATATTCACGGTGGGTCAGATCCAGCGGCTCTCCGCCTTTGTACGCTGTATACATGTCCATATCAAACACCAAGTCGAACAGCCGCATAACCTGCTTCTCATCCTCTTGCGCTTCCGTCGCAATAGCCGGCTTCTGCCTTCTGCGCATCTGCGCCTTCACCCGTGCAAGCAGCTCTCTTGTGCTGAAAGGCTTCGTTACATAATCATCTGCACCTAGCTCCAGACCGAGCACCTTATCAATCTCGCCGTCCTTCGCGGTCAGCATAATGATTGGCATTTCCAGATGTGCACGCACCTCACGGCATACATCCATTCCATCCTTGCCTGGTAACATCAGATCGAGTAGCATGAGATCCGGTTTCTCGGCTAACGCCAGTTCGACGGCACGAATCCCATCGAAAGCGCAGATGACTTCATATCCCTCTTTTTCCAAATTAAACTTCAGAATGTCTGCAATAGGCTGTTCATCGTCCACGACCAAAATCTTCCCCTGCATCGACTGTATTCACCCCTGTATCCTGCTTAATCCGCGTATGCGGTCTATCTCTTTATATAAGTTGTTCTGTCATCATCGTTAGTTGTTCATCTTAGTTGTCTATCCTATTAGGTTGAATATATATAGTTTATCATACCTGAACCAGCGTCACATCCCGATTGGCAATCGATCAGCGGCAAAATGAAAATTTTTTACAGATCTGAAGTGATCCATAGAAAAAAGGCCAGCCTAAGCTGACCTTCATGACAAGAAAAATCCACATTTTGATATAAGCATATCGCGGAATTTTCTTCTTAATATAATTACTAGTTCAAGTATGTCATTGGATTCTCTGCCGTACCATTCTTAATAATCTCGAAGTGCAGATGCGTTCCTGTTGAGCGTCCAGTATTGCCCATTACACCGATACTCTCGCCCTTTTCGACGATCTGTCCAACTTTAACACCAATGCTGTTCAGATGTCCGTATAATGTTTCGTACCCGTTACGATGGTTAATGATAATAACATTGCCATATCCGCTCTTCTGTCCAGCAAACGTCACTACACCTTCATCCGAGGATTTCACATCCCGGTTACCAACAAGGTCTACACCTTTGTGCTGACGACCCCAACGTTCACCGAAGCTGCTGCTCATCGTTGCACCGGAGACAGGCCATGCGAATTCGCCTGTACCTTCGCCGACTACTTTCGTACCGCTAAGAACGACTTCGGTCACTGCTGACTTAATCACTTCCTGGCCTAGCCATTCCTCTTGAACAACTTCGCCATTTTCCTTAGTAATTCGATACTGCATGTTTTTCAGTCCACTTTGACCTGGACGTACCACTTTGGTTGTCCCTGCTTTTAGCTCAGCACTTTTACGTACTTCAACCTGTGGCTTGATCTCGATCTGCTCTACAACTTGTTCGACTGATTTCACAGTAACCGCCGGTTTGGGAACGGTCAGTGTCAGCTCGTCTCCAATTTGCATAGACGTTTCTTTAATGCCAGGGTTGTTTTTGCGAATCTCACTTTGTGTCAGCTCGTATTTGGCAGCGATGGAAGAGATGGTATCTCCTTCTCGTACCACATAGGTTACAGGCGCGTCTTTACCGACCGTTAATGCTTTAACCGCCTCAGAGACATCCCATATTTTGTTTGGATCTGCCTTAACTGCATCCGTCTCCACATCTTCTTTGATATCTACGGATTTCAGCGTTGTACTCGGCCCTTCGGCTTTCTTCGAAGAGTTCGCCGATACCGACTTCGTCTTGAGCGAGCTACGCACAGCCGATGCCGATATGTATTTGCTTTGCACTTGTTCAAGAATCGCATCTGCTGTTGCTTGATCCTTCACAATGCCGATTACTTCACCGTTGACCTTCAGCTCCACGCCTTTAGCGTAAGCCGTAAGCATATCATCGAGTTTATTCAGTGTTTCATCACTGTTAATCTCCGGTTTATATGCTTTTACCGTTTCGGTGGTAATGCCGTCTGTATTAAGTACCATTTCCGCTTGTGGATATTTATTTTGGTATTCCTCTGTTTTGTCTGCAAATAGCTGCTGTAATTGCGCTTCGTCTGTAATGCTGCCGATAGCCTGTCCTTTGACGATTACGTTATAATATGGAACCGTGTTGGCTGCAACATACTGTTTCCCTGCAAATCCGATCGATGCAGCAATAAACAATCCACATGCTGTCGTGATGATCCATTTGCGCGAGGCTTGAACGCGCTTCTGTTTAACACTGAAGTTGGACATGCTCATGTTGTTTTTGTCTTCGGCCGTCCGGTGTTCCCCGGATTGTTCGTGTTCCCGGTTTTTGCCCGGTTGGCGTATGCCTCTGAAACCTTTCATGATTCTCTCCTTTTCAGCACTTCTAGGCTCGCATTTCTGTCAAGACATCACCCATCGTGTGTGTCTCATGTTTGTTGATCTATCTATCTGGGTGTCCGCAAATCAGGACTTTAGCTGCGCTCGTAAAAGTGTCAAAATTTTAACCTTTTGTCGCACCCGTATACTTTAACACAGGTTTTACACACATTTCAACTGTAGCCATCACAGCGCAAAGCCGCGCCCCGCTTGGTTTTCCTGTATTATCCATATGGTGGCAGGTCATTCGGGCTTCATTCTTCCCCTTAACATTAAGAATACTATGTACTTCTAATCAACTTTTATGACTAGGTTCTAAGACCCACCGAAATATGACTTCTCTTTCATAAAAACACAACCTGAAAATCCCTCGCCAGATGAACTCTGATAAGGGATTTTATATCGTAACCTGCTATAGGATGCCTTAACTTCACGGCTATTTATGCCAAGCAATTTCTTCCACCATCCGATAAGGTATCATCCATATGTGAAACACTACTTTTGGTTATGTTACTAGAGTACATGCCTTCTTGGATTTCTTATATATTCCAGTAAGTTTAGCTGTATTACCTCGATAATTCTAGATCAGAAAGACAACATCCCTCGTTCTATCCTACAGCTCACTCTGCTTGAAGCACTTCCATCAAGTTATCATATTCTTCACTGGTCAGATACTTCGAGATTACCTGCTCTATATCACGTAATTCCTGCTCGGTCAGCCCACCCTCCATTGCACCGGAAATTTGTTGCATTTCCTTCTGAGGTAACTTAGCCATCAATAAGCTGAAGATTTTCTCTTTATCCTCCAGCGGCAATTTATCCTTCACACCTGTGATGTCATCCGGGGATACAACAATGGCATCATTACCTGTCGGTGCAGTTCCATTAGAACTTCCACCTGTCCCATTACCGGAAGCAACACCTTCTTCTGTACTGCCTGCCGAACCACCTCTCGTTCCACCTACGCCTGCACTTTCATCTGAATCAGACTCATTTCCACTACTCTCACCAGAACCGGAACCAGTTGATGCATTGGGTTGGTCGCCACCTAGAGACACATCGGTATCACGCTCTGTGCTCTCTGGATCTTCATCTGTGCCATTCCCCATCACAGAGGTGGCATTCTCTGGCACTTGTTCTTCCTCCGCCCCTGCTGGCTGATCTGGTGGTTCAATCTCTGTCTTCTTGTCCTCCCCAGATTTTCCACCGAGCATGCCTTGGAACATAGCTGCTAACCCTAAAGGCTGACCTTCCCACTGAATATTAAAACTTGCGAGCAGTGATTTAGCATAAGACTGTACAATTAGTCCGGTCGTCAGCAAGGTCAGTGCACTGACCAATACAACGGTAAGCACCATTTTTACAAACCATTGAAGCAGCTTCATTTTCGATCTCTCCCTCCAATTTCCCACCCATTCATCTTGCTTCGCTTCGGGTCTATCACTCTACTGTTAATCAGTATTGACGGAAATCAGAGGAATATAATCGGTTCTCATCATTATGAATGTTGTGTATACGAAAAAAACCTCGGTGACCGCTAAAATAGCGACCACTGAGGCTTTATTAGTGCTTATTCGTAAATTGGAAGTACTTGATTCGTTTGTTCACGGTTACGACCAACAGAGAAGATCGCAATTGGAATACCCGTCAACTCAGATACACGTTTTACATAGTTCTGTGTGTTTACAGGCAGATCCTCAAGCTTCTTCGCTCCAGTGATATCCTCACTCCAGCCTGGCATTTCTTCATATACCGCTTCACATTCTGCCAGCATTTTGAGGCTTGCTGGGTAGTGAGTGATAACCTCACCGCGGTATTTGTACCCTGTGCAGATTTTAACGGTGTCCAGACCTGTCATAACGTCCAGTGAGTTCAAGGACAGACCAGTAATACCGCTAACACGACGAGCGTGGCGAACGACAACGCTATCGAACCAACCTACACGACGCGGACGTCCAGTTACGGTACCGTACTCATGTCCAGTCTCACGGATTTGGTCACCAACCGCATCATGCAGCTCCGTTGGGAAAGGACCATCTCCTACACGCGTCGTGTATGCCTTAGCTACACCGATAACTTGCTGAATGCGGGCTGGACCTACACCAGAACCGATACATACGCCGCCTGCGGATGGATTGGATGAAGTTACGAACGGATATGTTCCTTGATCCAGATCGAGCATCACGCCTTGTGCGCCTTCAAACAATACTTTTTTGTCCTCATCGATATATTCATTGAGCACAACAGATGTATCACGTACGTAAGGACGCAGGATCTCTGCGTATCCCAGATAATCTTTCAGAATCTCTTCCACATCAACAGGTTGACCGTTGTATACCTGCTCGATGATGCGGTTTTTCTCTTTAACCAGATGACGCAGCTTCAGTTCGAAATCTTCCGCATCAAGCAGATCAACCATCCGAATACCGATTCGAGCTGATTTGTCCATGTAAGCTGGGCCAATACCTTTACCGGTTGTACCGATTTTGTTTGGACCTTTGCTCTCTTCTTCCAGTGCATCCAATACCATGTGGTATGGCAGGATGATATGTGCGCGTTCACTGATGGACAGGTTCTTCGTTGTGAAATCATTATCATGAATGTAATTAATTTCTTCAATAAGTGCCTTCGGATTGATCACCATACCGTTACCGATTACACAGGCTTTGTCCGTGTAGAAGATACCCGATGGAATCATCGTTAGTTTATATTTTTTGTTGTCGATCAGAATCGTGTGACCTGCATTGTTACCACCTTGGTAACGTGCAACCACGTCTGCCGTTTCTGCTAAATAGTCTGTAATCTTACCTTTTCCTTCGTCTCCCCATTGCGTTCCCACTACAACTACCGTTGACATAGTACATACCTCCGTGGGTGCCTTGCGCACCTTTGTATTGGTCTGTCCGTCCTCTATCTCGGCAGGAATTTAAGTGACAAACACCGGCGGAGAAGCGTGCTAACGGACAGTGAAAATTTCCTTCAATTTACATCCGAAGGAAGGTTTTCGCTGCTTTAACGCAGCAGTATTAGTGTACCAGCACCCTTTTTCAAAGTCAAATCAAATAGCGAACAATTAGATATAGTAAAACTATAATGTTCGGGATTTACGCTATATTTCGACGCAAAAAACCGGCGAAGCCAGTCAAATCATGTCTGACGGCTAACCCCGGTTCCTTATCGTACGTGTTCATATCCTACATGGCGAAGGCGTCATTGTGTGCCCTCTCGTAGTTTACGAATTTATTAAAGTTCTTCAAGAAGACCAATTCGACCGTACCTACCGGACCATTACGCTGTTTAGCAATAATAATCTCGATAATATTTTTCTTCTCGGTTTCCTGATTGTAATAATCATCCCGGTACAGGAACGCTACGATGTCAGCATCTTGCTCGATCGATCCCGATTCCCGCAAGTCACTCATCATCGGACGTTTATCCTGACGTTGCTCTACGCCCCGGCTTAACTGAGACAGGGCAATAACCGGAACTTCCAGTTCCCGGCCAATCTGTTTCAGTGTACGTGAAATCTCGGATACCTCTTGTTGACGGTTCTCCCCTGCTTTACCACGTCCACTAATGAGTTGCAAATAGTCGATTAGAATCATGCCAAGGCCTTTTTCCTTTTTGAGACGACGGCATTTGGCGCGAATATCGGCCACCGTAATCCCCGGCGTATCATCGATATAGATATCTGCTTCGTTTAGCGCAGCAATACCCATCGTTAGCTTCTGCCAGTCCTCATCACCTTTAAATTCACCCGTACGCAGAACCCCTGCATCTAGATTGGCTTCCGCACAGATCATCCGTTGTACAAGCTGTGCGGCTGACATCTCCAGACTGAAGATGGCTACCGTCTCTTGCGCGCGAATCCCTACATTCTGAGCGATATTCAAGGCAAAGGCTGTCTTACCTACTGAAGGACGCGCAGCTACAATAATCAAGTCACTACGCTGGAATCCGGCAGTCATTTTGTCGAGATCGATAAATCCAGACGGGATGCCCGTCGTGGTTCCGCGGTTTTGATGGAGCGTCTCGACTTTATCGAATACCTCCATGAGTACATCCTGAATGGCGATAAAACCGCTACTGGAACGCCGGTTAGAGATCTCCAAAATGCGCCGTTCTGCTTCACCGAGCATGGCAGCAACGTCTTCACCGCCAGTATATCCTTCGCTAACAATCTGCGTGGCTGTACGAATCAGACGACGCAGCATCGATTTCTCTTCAATAATCTGAGCGTAATAGTCTACGTTCGCGGCTGTAGGTACACCATGGGCCAGCTTAGCCAAATAACTAACGCCGCCGATGTCCTCAAGCTCACCTTTATCCTTCAGAAGCGAAGTCAATGTCACGAGGTCAATCGGTTGATTTCCCTCACCAAGCTGAATCATCGCTTCAAAAATTAGTTGATG
Organism: Paenibacillus tundrae; assembly: GCF_036884255.1. Taxonomy (NCBI): domain Bacteria; kingdom Bacillati; phylum Bacillota; class Bacilli; order Caryophanales; family Paenibacillaceae; genus Paenibacillus; species Paenibacillus tundrae. The sequence continues at coordinate 6,493,711 of NZ_CP145605.1, forward strand.
TGGCTTGTCATAGAAATCCTCGGTTTGCACCCGTTCCATCGCTGTAATCAGAGCTTCGCCCTGCAACAGGATTGCACCCAGCACAGCCTGTTCGGCCTCCAGGTTCTGTGGGGGAATCCGGTCGAATAACATTTCGCCGCCCATCTTATTCCTCCGTTACTTGTACCTTCAAGGTTGCCTTCACTTCAGGGTGAATCTTGACAGATACTTGCGTTACACCGAGAGTACGAATAGGCTCGTCCAACTCAATTTTACGCTTATCGATTTTCAGACCTTTAGCTGCAAGAGCTTCTGCGATCTGTTTAGATGTAATTGCACCGAACAGACGGCCACCTTCGCCGGACTTCGCTTTAAGCTCTGTCACTTCTGATTCGAGTTTTTTGCCTAGTGCTTCTGCTTCTGCCTTCTCTTCCTGTTTGCGTCTCTCTTCAGCCGCATTCTGGTTGTCCAGCGTCTTCATGTTTCCGTCTGTTGCAAGACGAGCAATTCCCCGTGGTAACAAGAAGTTCTGTGCATAACCTTCAGATACTTCCTTCACTTGCCCTTTCTTGCCTTGACCCTTCATATCTTTTATAAAAATGACCTTCATTCGAACAGCCCCTCTTCCTTTTCGATTTCAGCAAGTACGTTCATCAGCCGTTTTTCTGCCTCTCCCAACGTACCTTCAAGCTGTACAGCAGCATTGGTTAAATGTCCGCCGCCGCCAAGTTTCTCCATAACGACCTGTACATTCATTCGTCCCAGTGACCGAGCACTGATGCCAATTAGCCCATCTGGGCGCTCACTGATCACAAATGATGCAACAACATCGGTCATATTCAGCAATGTGTCCGCCACTTGGGCGATCATCATCTGTGAAATCTTGCTGCCAGGGTCTGTGACCGCCAGCGCAATGTTCCCATATACCATTTTAGCATGCTTTATGATTTCTGCCTTAGCAATATATTCTGACAGATCCTCTTTCATCAAGCGTTGGATCATGATGGTGTCTGCACCACTACGGCGTAAAAAGCCCGCTGCTTCAAATGTACGTGAACCTGTATGCAATGCAAAATGCTTCGTATCCACCGTAATCCCCGCTAACAGTGCTGTTGCTTCAAGGGGTGTAAATTGCACTTTGTCATGAATATATTGCAACAGCTCAGTCACTAGCTCCGCAGCCGATGAAGCGTATGGCTCCAAGTAGATAAGTACTGCATCATTAATAAATTCTTCTCCGCGGCGATGATGATCTACAACGACTACACGCGTAGCAGCCTGCACTAATTTCGGTTCCATAGTCATCGAAGCTTTGTGCGTATCCACCACGACGAGCAACGTATGCTCGGTCATCATCTGCGTGGCTTGTTCAGGCGATACAAATGCTTTGGACAGCTTCTCATCCTTGTTCACTTGCTCCATCATGCGTTCAATTGATGGATTCGTTCCATCAAGGACAATTCGCGCTTCCACATTGTATAAACTAGCTGCCTTCCATACACCAATAGAGGCACCGATTGCATCCATATCCGGAATTTTATGCCCCATAACGAGCACACGGTCACTCTCTTGCATCAGATCACGCAGGGCATGAGCAATAACCCTCGCTCTTACTCGTGTGCGTTTCTCAACAGCATTTGATTTACCACCATAAAAGGACAAGCGCTGTCCTGACTTCACGGCAGCCTGGTCACCACCGCGACCAAGTGCCATATCGAGACTTGATTGAGCAAGCTCTCCCATTTCTCCAATGCTATCCGATCCAAAAGCTAGACCGATACTGAGCGTCATTGGGACTTTGAGGTCAGCAGTCATTTCACGGACTTCATCCAAAATAACAAATCGGCTCTGCTCCAACTCTTGCAACGACTTAAAGTTCAGCATCATAAGATACCGATCTGATGACAAGCGTCGCAGATATACCTCATAACGCTTAGCCCAGGATGTGATCTCACTCGTTACACGCGCGATTAACGCGGTTCGCTGCTGATCATCCATGCCTTGCGCTGCTTCATCAAGATTATCGAGCACTAAGATACCCAGTGCCATACGTTCATTTTCATATTTATCACGAAGAATAGCGAGCTCTGTCATCTCGTAGACATATACATACCGCTCCTGCGGATTATGGATTACACCGTAATACCGGTCATCCAACTGGAATTCATCATGAAGTTCCCTGGTCAGCTCCTTGGTTCCATCTTTTTTCTCTTTTGGTTGAGGAAGATTGGGAAACAAGTTTTGGAGCGGGTTACCTACCATCGTTTTTTCATGGAACATATCTGCAATGAAACGATTATGCCACTCTACCGTACGATCCTCACTGTACAACACAATGCCGAATGGAAGCATACCTACAGCTTCGCCTTCCATTCGTTTGATCCGAATAGACAGTCCATTAATGTAGTCATTCAACTCTCGACGGAACGCTAGCTCCGCCTTAATCATGACGATCCCCAGCGCCGAAGCCAGAAGTAGACTAACCAAACCAAGCGTCCAGTTATAAATGGTCACCAGCATAACTAGCAATAGCAGCATTATGAACGCCCATACGGTATAGTAGCCGTGCCAGCGTTTCTTCAGAAATTTAGGCAAGACTCATCACCCTAACGTTTTGGTTTCGTTATTGCCTCGCGAAGCGGGAACACCAGATCAATAACTCCGATAATTCGTAGCGGACCAATGAAGAAGACCGCTGCCGCAAGTAAATACGGTATAACTGGATTCCACTTCTTCGCATGAGAGAGGAAGAAGAAGAAGCCTATCGCTTGAATCATGAAGCCGAGATTAATTAATGGGGACAAGTTGGCGGCAATCATCGACCAATACGACCCATCATTCTCGCCAGACATAAGCGTGAAGATCAGTGCAAGGAAGTAATACCATATGAGAGCACGCGGCATGCGCCATTCACGTGCTGGCGGGAAATTAGCTACACTCACACCCATTACATTCAGAATTGGACGTGCAATGAGATGTGTAATGAGCGACATCACAAGTGCAGTCACTACGAGAGCGAACGGAATTAAGAGCTGCGTTCGTCTGGCCACATCCTCTGTCATTTCAGGTGTCCACACAAATCCATTGACCAGTCCATCTGAAGCTGTCAGTGGCTCCGTAGCCAGTTTCACCATGTCCTCAATGTACTCATACAGGTTGAACTGGAACAGAACGCTTCCGATCAGCAACATCAACAAGTATTCAGCTAATATTGCACCAGTACCCACCAAGAAAGTATACAGGGCTGACTTCCCTTTCTTGATTGCATTCCCCATAAAGATTGCTGGCACCGTAAACACAACTAAGAATATGAGATACAACGGTTCAATCATAAATAATATTATGGCGACTGGGATGAGATGCACGACAAACGATTTAACCGATAGGTACGCATACAGAATCACACCTGGTACGAGCATGAAAAATACCGTGAGCACCGATAAAGGCGTTATAAGCGATAGTAACAAGAGCAGAAACACAACGCTCCAAATAACTGATTTAAAGCTAAAATTCAACAAATTCACCTCTTACGCATATGATCTTCAAGCGCGGATATATCTTGGTACCAATCTTCCAATTGGTGACCTTCCGATTTGTGCTTCTTCAGCTTTTCCACAAGCAGTGCATCTAGATCCTTGAAAGGAATACCGAGCCTGCGGCCCAATATGTAACTACTCATCATCAGACTGGCTAGACTGTCTCCGATTCGGGAAGTACTACCTTCCCACAAGGCTTTGAACAATCGAGACACTTGGTCAAGTACTTCGGTTTTCAGCCACTCAATCACTTTAGCGCGTTTGGCTACATCCAGTTCTTTAGGCATATTGGCGAAAGTCACTCTCCCCGAAAAAGCTTTATTCTCCATTATAACATAAAAAGGGGGGCTACAAAATGTTCCCTATGCGAAGGGAATGACCCACCTTTTTCTGCTCTCCCACTGTTTAACATGGTACTGAGCGGCTCGGATTATCCCTGTGCCAGTAACGTTTTTAATTTCTTATTTTGCCTTCATGGATTCCTTAGCTACAATGCCTTCACAATATTCTATGATCTGGCTACGACGGACAATGCCTATAAAGCGTTCCATATCATCGACGACAGGTACAAAGTTCTGAACCTTAGCCAGGTTAATAAGATCCTCCATATTGGCATTAATGGATACAGGCTTAATATCTAGGCGAAGTGGTACTTCCTTAAGGAGAAATTTTGAAGCGTTTTCAAATGTGATCTTTCCCTCGGCATTCTTCATGTACCACAATAGATCACCCTCAGTGACCGTACCTATATATTTGCCTTCCTTATTCAAAATGGGCACCGCTGTGAAGCGATGATACTCCATCCGTTCCAATGTTTGCCGCAGAGTAGAATCCGATGTTACACACGTAACCTCTTGCTTAGGCAGCAAAAAAAATGCGATGTTCATACCCTCACGTATCCCCCTCATGAATTTCGACTTACAACTAATCCTCAACCCATATTATACGTTTCAAAACGTAAGATGTTCCAAAAGGTCTCGTCGCTCTTCTGAAAAAGAAAAAAACAGCAGCCCGCAAATAAACGCCGTACTGCTGATTATAATCAGGCCTCTGTATGGAATTCGTTACTCGATCTTCTGCCGGTCTGGTATCATCAAGGCGCCGGCTGGGGTCGATTCATCCATCCAGTTGGTAATCAGCTCTTTGGCATATTGGACGTCTTTCTCATCCGCTTTACCATAGTAGATCCCGTCTTTGCGCATACCTTCACCTAGAATCGTGAAGCTAGAAATTTGTGGTTTCTCTTGTGTCAGCACCTGTTTCGCCAGATCAACGATAAAGGATGGACGCATATCTGTCTGGAAGTTATCTCCCATAATCTCCAGTAGCTCTGGAATTTTAGAGATTGAATTGAGATTCAGCATCTCATTCGCCATCGAGTTCAGGAATATCTGCTGCCGCTTGGTACGATTAAAGTCACTGTCCTCACGATATCGAACGTAGTACAGCGCTTCTTGACCGTCATAGATTGGTTTACCGCCTTCGATGGTGAATTGCACATGATCCGGATGTTTATTCACGATATCCTCTTCAATCGGCAGCTTCACCCCGCCAAGCGCGTCCACGACTCTTTTGATTCCATCAAAATTAATGGTAGCATAATACCCTACATCTGCGTCTAAGAATTTCTCCACCGTATTGATGGACATATTCTCCCCTCCGAATGCGTAGGCATGCGCCAGTTTATCGTAATCGTCTTCCCCATCCTTATTCGCATCGCGACCCACAATCTGCACATACGTGTCACGTGGGATCGAAACGAGAAGTACACGGGATTCCTTAGGACGAACAACCGCATAGATGACCGTATCGGAACGGCCCCTTGTTTTCTCATACGCGCGTTTATCCGAACCGAGCAGAAGTACGGAAAATGGCTCTTTACGATACACAGTCGGATCTGGCGTATTATTGCCTTCCTGCGGAACATAAGAACGAGACAACTGATCTTCAACTGAATTTGCCAAAAAAAGATCAAATGCAGCAACAGCTAGCTGCTGACGGAATAAATACCCGCCAATCAACAAAACCACGAGCGAAACGAGAGTTATATATAGACCTTTTCTTCTTTTCTTCTTCTTTTCTTTAGTTCTTCTTGTCATCCGTCGATTCCTTCTTCACTATAAAAATGAATTGCCTACCTACCATTAAACGTGCCTAACGGCTTATGACTCGGTGTTCTCTAATGTTTTCTCTATATCATTCGAAAGCACCGCTAACGCTCGTTCTATTGTAAACATTGCTACATGAGTAAAAGTTACAATCCGGTTAAATTGAAAAGAACAGCTCCCGTATATAAACCACATAAAGGAACTGTTCAGATCATTAGATGTTATATTCAAAGTCAAAAAATTCAATCATAAACTTGCTTACGAGAGATCTACAGTACTCCCCTTTTCTCTATTGCGTAGAACCCCTGTAATCAATGCAGCTACCAGCGTTAGCACACTGAAAATAACTGCTGACCAGAACAAGCCGTTGTATCCTTGACCTGTCGTTACGTGGAGAGCCTGTAGTATCGTTTCCCGAATGCCAGGGTCAGGAATTTGTGATAACCCCTCCGTCAGACTTGAAACATCACTCCCTGATGCTCCCCCTGAGGTATATTGCTGAAGCATCTCAGGAGATACTTGTATTCCCTGATCAGCAAAACCATCCTGAATATTGGTTCCCAGGTTAGAGAACGAACGCGCCAGAAAACCTGCAAAGATCGTAGGAGCAATGGCCATCGCCATCTGGCGGAATAACGAGCTGGTTGCCACGGCAATCCCTTTATTGTTCTCACCTGCCTGTTCCGTCACAAGCACGTTAACTGGAGCACCTAGCATCATACCAAATCCGATACCTACAAGCGTACTCGCGATAACGAATTGCCAGATATGCTCAACCCATAACGGGAATAACAGGAATCCAATCGCCGACAGAAGCCCTGCCACTGACAGCGTCCAGATTGGTCCTTTCTTATCCACCAAATAACCGCCGCCTCCTGCCCCAATCCCTGAAGCTAGCGCGAGTGGAGTAAACCAATAACCTGAGGCGGTGTTAGATACACCCAGATACTGCTCTACGAAGCCAGGAATGAAGATGACCGAAGCTAGAATAGCGCCTGAGAAAAAGGCGATGAGCAGTGTCCAGCGGAAGGACGCAATGCCCAACAACTGTGTGGACACAACCGGTTCACGTCCTGATCCTTCGAGCCTTCTCTCAAGAAAGTAGAATACGATCAGCACAACTACACCCAACAAGAAAAACCCATAAAACATCGGTGAACCTACGCTTTGCAGCATATTTACACCGTCCAAATTACTGAAGCTGTACATGAGACTGAGCACACCAAGGGTTAGAACAGCAATCCCACTCCAGTCCACTGCTGCACGATTCAATTCCTGTTCATCCTGAATATAACGGATACCCGCAATGAATAGTAGGATTGCAATCGGTACATTGATGAGAAATAACCAGTGCCAGTTCCCTGTCATATCCAAAATAAAAGCACCAATGTTTGGCCCTAGGATGGCAGCCACCCCATTCATACCGCCCAGCAAGCCCAATGCTGTACCTTGCCGCTCTGCTGGAAACTTACTAAGTACATAGGAGCTTGCAATGATGAAGATCCCTCCACCGCCCAAAGCCTGAATAACACGAGCAATGAGGAAGAACGTAAACGACGTACTTAATGCGACGAGTAAAGACCCGATGCCAAATAAAGCTACCTCAATAAGAAATAGTTTCTTACGACCATAGCGGTCTGAAAGTTTACCTGCAATAGGCACACTCACAGCAAGACCGAGAGTATATAATGTAATCGTCCACGCACCCCAAGTTGGCGATACCCCAAATGAGGCATTCAACGTCGTTAGAGACGATGTGATGATCCCATTATCTAGTGCCGCCATAAATACCCCGACTGCAAACAAAATTAACGGCCATTTCATTTGTTTCTGCATCTTGTGTTACCTCCCGATCACATATAATTTAGCGAGATAAACGGACTTTATTAAACGCACATAAACTGAACTGTTACATCTATATTAAACACTTAAGAACAATTATGACTCACTGGTCATTTTAAATCAAATCCATTTGTTATGTCAATTTATAAATATATAATCGTATGTGAATATTACTCCGTATATATAAAAAAATACCGCCCAACGATTCCGTAGAATCTGACGGCGGTACTCAAGTATTATAGTATTCATCTCTTTTTATGCCTATACAAGACTGCGATATTGAGTATTAATCTGATCTAGTTAATGACCTTGCCTGAATTACTTCATCAGATGACGATTAAGGAATTTCTCAATCGCTCTGTACAGATCCAACTGGTTTTCTACATTGGCGAAGCCATGACCTTCATTTGTTTTTAACATATAAGGTACATCTACCCCGCGCTCGCGTAACGCTTCAACGATCTGGTCGGACTCAGCTTGTTTAACGCGTGGGTCATTCGCTCCTTGAACGACGAACAATGGTGCCTTCATCTGATCAATATGGAACAAAGGTGAGATCGCCGTAAGCAGCTCCTTATCCTTCTCTGGGTCACCTACACGCTCATAGAACATGTTGCGCTCTGATTCCCAATATGGTGGCAGTGAATCCAGCAAAGTGAAGATGTTGGAAGGACCAACATAGCTGATGCCAGCAGCATATACGTCTGGAGTGAACGCCAGACCAGCCAAAGCAGCATATCCACCATAAGAGGCACCGTAGATTGCTACTCGGTCTACATCAACAGTTCCTTCTTCGATCAACCAATTTACGCCGTCTGTAATGTCGTTCTGCATCGCTTTGCCCCACTGTTTATTGCCTGCATCCAGGAATTCCTTACCGTAACCTGTAGATCCACGGAAGTTTACCTGTAGCACAGCATAGCCACGACTAGCTAGGAATTGGATTTCAGGGTTATATCCCCATGAATCACGAGCCCAAGGTCCACCATGTGGTACAACGACAAGTGGCAACTGGGAAGCTTCGACTCCCTTAGGCAATGTCAGATATCCATAGATGGTCAAACCATCACGTGACTCGTACGAGATTGGTTTCATATCGGACATTTTGTCCTCATCAATCCATGGTGCAGCATCGGCCAACTTATCCAGCTTGCCTGTTACCGAATCATAGAAGTAGTACGTGCCCATCGATTTATCACTGTAGGAAACGAATAATACTTGGCCTTCTTCACTGATGCTGGACAGACTAATCTCTTTGCCTGGTACCTTAGCCTTGATGTCTTCCATCAGCTTTTTGAATTCAGCATCAAAAAATTCATAGTTTACTTTATCCGTTTCGTAGACAGCTGCAAGGATTGTACCTTTTGCTTTGGATGGTACAAAACTTGTAACATCTACGTCTTTGTTTTCAAAGATCGTTTTGGTTACTTGCTTGGTGCTAGGGCTATACTCAACAATTGCTGATTTGTCCCGATCCAAGTTAGAGATAGCATAGATATTTTTGTTATCGTACGTGAACATCACTGGCGCAAAAGTCTCTCCCAGCTTTGTTGTTAACAACGGCTCAAATGGCTTATCCTCGGATTCACGATACATCAATGAAGATACATTGCCATCACTGGATACAGCCACACGGATTTTGCCCTCATGGTCTGTGAGCCAGCCCGTAATATTACCTGGGTTCTCGGCTGCAAGAGTGGCCTCACCTGTATTGATATTGATGCGATATACATCAAAAATTTGAGGATCACGTTTATTCATTGCCACCAGAATTTCATCTGGTACACCTTCGAGTGGATCAATTAGAGTCGCTCTAGTGTTAGGGTATGGCGTGAGATCTTTATTGTTTTTGCCATCGATATCGGTTACATAGATGTGGTAGTTCTCATCTCCTGCAGCATCTTTGATGTAAAGCAGCTTATCATCGGTTGCCCATCCAAATCCCATGATACTCCGTTCAGACTCACTCGTAACTCGAACAGACTTGTCCTGTCCATTCTCCTTAACCACGATATTCATACGGTTATTCCACGGCTCCAAGTAGGCCAGATGTTTACCATCTGGAGACATTTGGAATCCTGCCTGAGCAGGCTGTTTGAAGAAGTCCTCCAGCGGTGTAAGTCCCTCTGACTTCACATCCAGACCAAGTGCAAGATATAATGCGTTCGCGAATTCCCCATGAGTTACGGATTGTTTCGCATTAAATGCTGAACCTTCAATGATAAAATGTTGCTTGATCCGTACAGCATCTTCCACATGAACTGCTGGAATCTGCTTCATATCACTGTATACAACTTGAATGCCGTTGTCTTTTAATTCAAATGCCCGTGTGAACAACGAGGCCATCTGTGCCCGTGTCAGTGGTGCATCTGGAGCATAACCTTTCGCTTTCCCTTGGATTAGCCCACTCTGCTTCAGAGCATAAATTGCCGGTGCAGCCTCATCACTCGCTAATACGTCCGCAAAACCAGTAAGTGAAGCTGGTGCATCCAATTTAAGTACACGCTGTAAAATGACTGCTGCCTCTGCACGAGTAATCGGCGTGTTTGATTCAATTGTGCCATCTATGTATCCCAGTTGTTGTAGCGTTTGTGTTGCTTTTGAAGCGATCGTTTCTGCAACGGTTGCTGTAGGTTTAACAGCTTCCGCAGCTTGTACTGCAGGCTGAATCAAGGCAATAGACATTGCCATGGTTAGCGTTAATGCATATACCTTCTTGCTAATCGAGTTCAATTCGTTTCCCCCTTATAAGTGAAATTCATAATAATATGGTATATTTCGTAAACCATTTTACCATGGAAGAGCTTGTATTGGAAAGAACGCCCATCTAACACAGCCAGAATGGCATGATGGACATCCGAATTCCAGTTGCATCATTACGGTATATTACTGCGATCCAGCAAACCCGTAGTTGAACAACTTCTTCGTTTCCACAAAGCGTCCTTCCCGGCTTTCGGAACCAAATACAACCGAGATCAATCGTTTACCATTGCGCTCCGTTGTTCCAACAAAGTGGTACCCTGTATCCTCGTCATATCCTGTCTTCAATCCATCATTGCCATCATAAGCATATGGGCCACCTAGAGCAGATAACATCCAATTCGTATTGCTCATATACATGCCTCGCTGATGAATGGACACCTGCATCTGACTGGAGGTCTCTAAAATCTGTGGATAATTCGTAATGAGGTATCTTGCTAACTTACATGCATCTATAGCTGTCATCACGGTCTGCCCTTGAATGGCTTCAGGGCGATTAGGACCCAGCAGCTTCTCGCTTAATCCCGTTGAATTCGTAAATACTGTCGTCTCTGATAACCCAATAGCCGTAGCTCTCTCATTCATTGCAGACACAAAAGCTTGCTCTGAGCCGCTGATATGTTCAGCGAGTGCGACTGCCGCATCATTCGCAGAATAAACGGCTACAATCTGAAACAACTCACGCACCGTGAACTGTTCCCCTTGCTTCAAGGCTAGATGACTTCCACCAACCGAGCTTGCATACAGGCTAACTGTAACCGGATCTTCCCAATGAATATCTCCGTTAGTAATTGCATCAAGTACAAGCAATTCTGTCATTAACTTGCTGACCCCTGCTGGAGCTGTTCCTTCCGAACCATTAAAGTCGAGTAAAATCTGCTCTGTTCTCATATCCATCAACACAGCAGATTCAGCCTTAATTCCCGGTTTGCCTACCAGCATGTCTGGTTTCACACCTAAATATATAATAATAAGCAGAGCTAACAGCATACCTGCACGTTTCCACCACTTTTTCATTCCGAATTCACCTCTTACCTATATAGACGAAGTGAAGAGGCATTTTGTCTGCACTTTTTTGAAAAAAAGTTAAATTTTTTTTATTTTTTTGTCATTAAATAAAAACATGGATTTCTACACCCATGCCAGAGTGTAAAAATCCATGTTTAGATGATTCATTTTATAACATCCTAGAAGAATGATTCATAGATTTAAGCACCGAGTGTTACGAAGGACCCCAATCCTTAATCGATGTTAAATCATTGTGAAAGTAACCTTTACTTCCAATCGTGGCACTTTAGATCATGCACAACTTTAGAATTACTCAGCTACAACAGCTTTATCCGCATTAACAGCCAAATCATTCAAGTATACGCCAGTACCGTCACCAATTGCATAGTTCATTACACGTTTGTTAACAGGTACTACAACTGCACGATACAGTGTTGGGAATACAGGAGCTTCATCAACCATGTACTGCTGCCATTCGTTGTAGATCTCTTTACGCTTGTCTACATCGAATGCTTCAGCGGATACACCTGCTGCTAGCAATCTGTCATTTTCTTCGCTAGAGAATCTAGAGAAGTTATACAGTGCATCGCGACCATACAATCCGGAAGGATCTACGTCAATACCAACGCCCCATGCTGCTTGATATACATCAATGTTAGGATCATCTTTACCTGTGTTACCTACACGGTCATAGAAGCTGTTGAACTCAACCATTTCAAGGTTTACTTTCAGACCGATTGCTGCCCAAGATTGAACATAGTAACGTGCCAGTGGTTCAGCTGTGTCGCCACCTGTCATAGATACGAAGTTAATTTCGAGTGGGGAACCGTCTGGATTCGTACGGAATTCACCATCCAATTTGTATCCAGCTTCGTCGAGCAATTTCTTCGCAGCTTCAGGGTCATAAGCAACACCTGGGTTGTTAGAATCGTGGAACTCAGGGTGAGATGGTGGAATCAGAGTTGTTGCGTTCCAACGCAAACCGTTATAGAAACGTTTACCAACTTGATCGTTATCTACAGCCATCCACATTGCTTTACGCAAGTTTTTGTCGCCCATTTTAGCATCTGCATTGCTTACAACTTTACCATTGGCTTCATCCCAAGTACCCAGTTTGAAACCGATGTACGTGTAAGCACGATCGATCGTACCAAGGAATTCTACGTTAGACATGTCTGCATTGTCTTTATATTGATCTGTCGGGAACGCATCTACGAGGTCTACGCCGCCAGATTTCAATTCTTGAACAACCGTTGTTGGGTTAATAACTTTCAAAGTCACTTTATCCAACTTCGGAGCTCCACGCCAGTAATCTTCGTTCTTCACATAAGTTACAGACTCACCTGGAGTAATGGTTTCAACTTTAAATGGACCAAAACCAATTGGTGTTTCACGTACTTCTTTAGAAGAAGACATTTTAGCTACTTCCATATCACCGAAGATATGTTTAGCCAGTGGGTAAGTCCATACACCACCTGTCAACAGGGAAGGCGTGGATTCTTTATACGTAATGCTGATTTGTTTGTCGCTCAGCACTTTAATACCAGAGATTGTATCAGCAGTACCTGCATGGAACTCGTCCATACCTACTACACTTGTGAAGTTAGAATCATAACGAGGACCATCATAGTCCTTGTTACCAATGACTTCATATGCAAACTGCAAATCTTCAGCTGTTACCGGCTTACCATCATGCCAGTTTACGTTATCACGAATCGTCAATGTGAACGTTTTGCCATCTTCGGATGTTTCATATGTTGCTGCACCATCATTGGTGTATACATAGTCTTTATCCCAATCTAGCAAACCTTCATCAAACCATCCAAGAACTTTGGAATCCGGGTTACCGGAATAGAAGTTAAAGTTTAATGTACCTTCAAAAGCTGTATCAGAAACGAGACCATATGTGATTGATCCGCCTTCGATTGCTGTGCCTTCATTTGTCTTAACATTGTTGAAATCTTCAATGGAGTAAACGCCCTCTTCATTAGCAGGCTTTTCTTCCGTTTTCTCTTCCCCTTGGTTAGCCGTAGGTGCTGGAGTTGCTTCTTTCTCTGAGCTACATGCTGCAAGCACCAGTACGAAGACCAACATCATTGTGAAAAATATACCCCGTGAAAAAAATCCTTTTTTCATGAACCTTTCCTCCCTTTTTTTAACCTCTTCTTTGTCTTGCATCAGTCGCACGCTTCAGAGCTTGTCCGACATTATTTATACTCAACATCAATACTAAGATTAGTAGTGATGCAGGTAGCCATATCCACCATCTAAATTCCAAGGTTTGCGGATTACGAGCATAGCTTACGAGTGTTCCAAGACTAGGTGTGCTTTCAGGGAAACCAAACCCTAGGAAAGACAACCCTGATTCGAGGCCAATGTTGGCAGCGAGGTTCAACGTCATCGTTACGATGATAATCGAACTCAGATTGGGAAGTACCTGTGAGAAGATAATCTTCAGATGGGATGATCCCAATGTTTTTGACGCTTTTACATATTCTAGTTCACGCTCCTGTAATGCCTTGGATCGGATCAACCTAGCAATCCCCATCCATAGGAAAGCAGTCATGATTAGCGAGAACGAAATAATATTATATTTGGGTACTGCTGTAACAAACGCGATAACGATCATCATAAAGGGAAGAACCATGAAGAAATCGACAATACGCATGAAAATATTATCAACTAATCCTCCGAAGTAACCGGATAGAATACCAACCACGATTCCCAAGAAACCTGTCATTAGCGTAACCAGGATAGCAATCGTTAGTGAGTTACGTGTACCGATGATTAGTTGTCCGAATACATCACGACCGCCGTAGTCAGTCCCAAGCCAATATTGCGCAGAAGGCGGCTCATACAAGGCGAACAAATCTACCTTTACGATTTCGTCTTGATCCAAGAGCAGTGCTGTTCCATATACCAGTAATAAGACGACTCCCAAAAATATGAGCGAGATTAATGCGATCTTATCTCGGACAATTTCCCTCCACAATATGTTTAGGCTGGAGGGGCTTTTATCAATCTTCTGTGAAGTTATAACGACATCATTGGCCTTGCTCATCTTATTCACCCCGAAATCTTCAAGTTCTTACTTAATCCGAATACGCGGATCTACCAATCCCAGAATAATGTCAGACAACAATGATCCTAGAATTGTAGCTATACCAAATAGTAGGACAAGCGCTGTTACAACACTGAAATCTCGAAGAGAGATTGAGGTCAGGAACAACTGCCCCATGCCCGGATAACTGAATATACTCTCAATGAAAATCGTTCCTCCGATAAGTCCCGTAATCTCATAACCGAAGAATGCGGCGATCGGCAATAGAGAGTTTCTCAAAATATGTCTGTTGTACACTCGTGATTCCGAGGCACCCTTGGCTCTAGCAGTAAGAACAAATTCTTTATGCTTGATATCAATAATTTCACTACGCAAGTACTGAACAGTTGATACCGTAGTAATCAATGCCATAGATAATGCCGGTAATAACAAATGATAGAACTTACTAGCAATGTACTCGAATGTTCCTGGTGTAAGTCCAGGTGCTACGCTGCCTCCCGTCGGGAATAAGCCAAAGTGAAAACCAAAAATCCACAACATAACGAGTGCAAAAATAAATAGAGGTGCTGCAAAGCCTAGATAGGTATAACCCGTGATTAATCGGTCAGACCATGTATCATTGTAACGACCACTGATAATACCAAGTGGAATCGCAATTAAATACGTGAATACAAGTGTTGCAAAAGCGAGCCAGAATGTATTCGCTATACGTTGACCAATGAGATCCATAACCGGCATTTTAAATCGGAAGGATTGTCCAAAATCACCTTGTGCAGCATTTCTGATCCAGTCCCAATACTGCACATACCATGGATTATTAAGTCCAAGTCGTTCCCGCTGTTCATCCAGAGCTTTAGGATCAATGCTTGGATCAAGCAAACCGGTTAATGCATCCCCTGGCATCGCCTTGGCCATCAAGAAGACCAAAAGACTGAGCAAAAAGATCTGAGGGATCATAATCATGATTCTTCGTACTATTATTTTCCACATGGTCTTCAACCTTTCTGAGGTAGAGCTACTCGGTGAGTATTAGAAATGGATTGGAGCGAGTATGCAAGCCCTTCCTCATCAAAGAAGTTTCGATATGAATTCTCGTACTCTGACTTGACCATTTTACGAAAGGCAACCATTTCCTCTCGTTTGCTTGGATCCATATCCGGAATAGCTGCAATAAGACGTTTGGTATAGATATGCTGTGGATTCTCAAAAATATCATCTGTTGTTCCCTGCTCCACATATCGACCTTTATACATAATCCCAATCTGATCACACATATGCCTTATGATCCCGAGATCATGGCTAATGAACAGATAGGTCAAATTCAATTCCTTTTGAATATCCTGCATGAAGTTTAACACCTGGGCTTGTACTGAAACGTCCAGTGCCGATACAGGTTCATCTGCAATAATTAGTTTTGGCTTCAAGGCAATTGCCCGCGCAATCCCGATCCGCTGACGTTGACCACCCGAGAATTCATGTGGATATTTGTAGATGGATTCAGGACTAAGCCCGACCTTTTCTAGTAATTCTCTTACTTGTTTTTTCTCTTCCGTAGCCGTAAGTCGCTCGTAGTTACGGAGTGGCTCGGCAATGATATCAATAACCCGCTTCTTCGGATTAAGTGAAGAATACGGATCTTGGAAAATCATTTGCACATCGCGTTGAAGCTGCCGATCTTTGCGACGCTCTGTGGCTAGATTTTTGCCATTAAACATGACCTTGCCCGCTGTTACGTGATTCAGACCGATAATAGCTCTTCCCGTCGTCGTTTTACCAGAACCAGATTCCCCGACAAGTCCATAGGTTTGCCCTTGTTCGATGGAGAAGCTAACATCATCAACTGCTTTGATACTTCCAATCTCGCGCTTGAGCAAGCCGCCACGAATCGGAAAATGTATTTTGAGTCCTTCTACTTCTAGTAATGCCATTATGTTGTTCCTCCTCAGCTTTGATCAGGGAAATGAAAGTGCTGGTAACAGGTGCATCTTACAAAGTGACCTGGTGCAATTTCATGCATCTGTGGGTTCTCTTCATGAGCCGAATCATCAATCCATGGAATTCGAGCCTTGAATCGGCACCCTTGGCGAGGAAGGTTTTTAAGTGAAGGAACGATGCCTTGAATGACATGTAGCTTCGACTTCTCATCTGTATCTGTAATCGTAGGAATAGAGTTTAAAAGTGAACGTGTATATGGATGTTTCGCATTGCTCATCAACGTATAGATATCTGCAATCTCAACAATCTCACCTGCATACATTACTGCAACCCGGTCAGCCATTTCAGCTACTACACCGAGGTCATGAGTAATTAGGATGATGCCTGCATTGATCTCATTCTTCAGATCGCGAATAAGTTCTAGGATTTGTAGTTGAATAGTAACGTCCAGTGCGGTAGTTGGCTCATCGGCGATCAACAGTTCAGGTTTATTAGCAATCGCAATGGCGATAACAACTCTCTGTCTCATACCGCCTGATAATTCGTGAGGGTACTGCTTATAAATATGCTCAGGTCGTGGAATTCCGACTTGGTTAAGCAGATCGATAACTTTCACTTTCTTATCTTTGGAAGAAAGCTTAGGTTGATGCAGCGTCAGGATCTCTTCGATCTGTTCGCCGATAATCATTAGAGGATTTAGTGCTGATAATGGGTCCTGAAATATCATACCCATCTCATTACCACGAAGTTTGTTTAATTTGTTAGGAGATATATTAGCTATATCCTGCCCTTTATACAAAATTTGACCTTCAATTTTTGCTTTGTTGTGCAAACCCATAAGTGAGAAGGCAAATGCACTTTTTCCCGATCCGGACTCTCCCACAATGGCTAACACTTCGTTTTTCTTAACGGTAAGGTTAACGTGGTCAACTGCTGCATAATAGTCATCTTCAATTCTGAAAGATGTAGTTAGATTTCTGACTTCCAATAGGTCTGTATTCAAATCAATCACCCTAACCCCAAAATTTCCGTAGAATGTTTCATCAATAGATGATTGCATCCACTGTATATTTCCATGTTTTTGAAGACAACGAACAAATTTTTATACAAAATGCGAATTCAGCAAATGAATTAAATTTTTGTATTTCAATTTAGACCATTGGTCAATTAATGTTGAGCATTCCTACCGGGATTATATAGCAAAATAATTAATGTAATCATACGTGTAAATTTAGGTGACGTCAATGCTTATTTTGAGATTTTTGGAATAAATGTTTTTTATACTACAGTTTTGGGTATTTGCTATGCTAAAAAGGTAAATATTAAGGAGTTTAGAGCATTAGAGGAGGGAGACGTTTGGAAGTTTTACATCAGATAGAGTTTGGACAATCTAAAACATGACATTAACATTACATATATTATATACATCCGTGTAATATATGGTCAGTATCATTTCATGTATTAAACTTATATGTTAACTTTATGATACGTGTGGTTAGTAACTGACGTTTAAAAGTAAACGCATACTTACAAACAAATATATACAAATATGATATGGGCTACCCTTTTATCGAATCAACGGTTTATTTCTAGTTATTATAGTATAAATTTTTTTATTTACTGCTGTAAAGGACTAATTGTCATCTTTTATCATTTTTTTTACAAAACAATGAAAAAAGCCCTGCAAAATGCAGGACTTTACTAATAATCATACGTATTATTGCATATTAATAATATTAATTATGGTTTGTCAGGCGGTCGTTTACCCCGCTTTAACTCATTAATGCTTAAACCAAAATCCATTTGTAAATGAGGGTAGTCGGGAAAGTTAGCCCAATCCCCTCCCCAAGTGAATCCGAGGTCTTTTGCAATTGTAACAACCTCCATCCAATCAGGCTCACCATTACCGTTATCGTCACGCTCCATATCCCATACAATCTCCCCCTGGGGTGTACGAAGGGCAAAATCAATAGCTAATCCATAGTTGTGATAAGATTCTCCGCCTCTGGCATTGGTGACAATGTTCCCTGTACTTGAACGTCCTTGATCGAACAATGCATCCTGTTCCTCGATACTTCGATAACCATGAGTTATGACAACATCTATGCCGCGCCTGGCTGCTTTTCGAACCAACAGCTCCTCACTCTCAGCTACAAGGGGATGTAGGCCTGTAATGGGAATGACATCTTGCCGACTCCCCGGCCATATTTCATATACATCATCTTTCTGCTGAAGCCATATATATACAACGACAAGGAGCAAAGTAGCGATAAGCCAGAATCGAAAACTTCCTTTCCGCTTTTGCTGTTTTTTACGTTTTGATTTGTTCATTATAATCTCCTGATGTGTTGAACTTTAATATAGCCATCTTAACTCAGCCTATACCTTATATCATAACATCGGACTTTCCTAATGCACAATTTAGTGGAAATCTATACGTAAGCACAGTTCTTGCTGGAGGTTTGTTTATCTAATCAGTAAAAGCTTGATTGTTTCATTGCATCTAGTACGTAACTAATGAATATGCAAAAAAGCAGTCGGCTTATAGCCGGCTGCTTGTTATCCATGCTGAGTAAGACTACTCAGTAGTGTATGGCAATAATGCGATTTGACGGGAGCGTTTAATTGCAATCGTCAAAGCACGTTGATATTTAGCGCTAGTACCTGTTACACGGCGTGGCAAAATTTTTCCACGTTCGCTGATAAATTTACGAAGCAAGTCCGTATCTTTATAATCGATGTGAGTAATTTTGTTTGCTGTGAAGAAGCACACTTTACGACGTTTGTTACGACCGCCACGACGTGCTGGTCTTTTATCGTTGTCTCCGCCTTCTCTTTGCTTGAAGCCCATGCTTTTCAGTCCTTTCCTATCGTGTAACTAATATCTCCGTAGAGACTCGGTTCACGTTAAAATGGCAAATCATCATCCGATATATCAATCGGTTTTCCGTCATCGGAAAAAGGATCCTGATTGTTGCTACGCGAATTATTATTGTTCGCGCGCCCGCCGCCTCCATAAGAAGGCTCTTCACGCATTGGTTGCCCACCGCCGCCACCGTTATTATCACGGCTAGCTGACTCCAAGAAACGGACGTTATCGGCAATGACTTCGGTCACGTATACACGTTTTCCTTCGTTATTCTCGTAGTTCCGTACTTGAATGCGTCCTTCGACTGCAGCTAGGCGTCCTTTGCGCAAATAATTTGCACAAGTCTCAGCAAGCTGTCTCCAGGTTACGACCGGAATGAAATCCGCTTCCCGCTCTCCCCCTTGGCTTGTAAACGGTCTGTCCACTGCCAAAGTAAATTGCGTAACTGCTACTCCTGCTGGAGTGTAACGCAACTCAGGATCCCGGGTTAACCGGCCGATCAGAATGACACGGTTCAACAATGTAATCCCCTCCTTCAGAGCGTATTGGTGCGTTGATCACGAGTTTTGTCTTAAGCAGACTTAACGTCGTTTGTAATGAGATAACGAATTACTTCGTCAGAAATCTTCATGAGACGCTCAAGTTCAGTAACAACTGCTGGTTCAGCAGTGAAGTGTACCAAAACATAAACACCATCACGGAATTTCTTGATCTCATACGCAAGACGGCGTTTACCCATAACGTCGTGAGCTGTAACTTCACCACCGCCGTTGGAGATGATGCCTTGGAATTTATCGACTGTAGCTTGAACAACTTCTTGCTCAACGTCAGGACGAATAATGTACATCACTTCATATTTGCGCATAATTTTCACCTCCTTATGGACTCTGGCCCTCAATCTAGGTTGAGAGCAAGGAACGAGCACAAACTCGAACTATATTAATATAACAAATACAGAACCATAATGCAAGCAAACGTTCCCTTTATATATAGCACATGATCACCCCTACTATGGAGCACACTACAGAAGCTACAACGAAATACATTAGGCCAAGGAGGTTTTCATATCATGGGCGAAAGAACTGAATTTGAACCAGGAGACAAGGCTCCAAATGATGGCGAGTACACCGAGGTCGGTGAGAAGAGCTTTCACACGGAAATCAATAATCCAAAGCGAGTAACGTTGCAAAAAGGTGAACCCTTCCCAGAGACAAGCAATCATAATCGTAAGTGGAAGAAGCTAACGAAAGCTCGTGTCCACTAAGTAAACTTTTTTTCAGCTCCACGTATATAAAACGAAATAAAGCACATAATACAATCAGGCGGTACACGAGAGAGGTGTGGTTCCGTTGGACAACGAAGCCGAACATTCTTTGTTGGAAATGCATCACGTAATATAAGAAGCAAGTGGTTGTGTGTAAGACCCTGCGTCCTAAGCACGAGTATTGCTTCAGCAGTACGCCAAGGTTTCTGATCTTTACGCCAGATTGTTTCCTACTAACCGAATGTACCGCCGGATAAAGAGCCCTTAGGGGCTCTTTATTTTTGCGTTTCACTGCCACTGAGGATGCTTCATTTCATGCCTTTACTTTTATCGTCTTATCAAAAAGAATGAGCAAACAAAAAAGCCTTCCATATTAGGAAGGCTTTCTTCTTATATAACTCAACGCTTCATTGAGTAATCGAATGTTTTTATCATGTACAAGTGAAGTGGCGGAAAGGGTGGGATTCGAACCCACGCACGCTGTGACACGCCTAGCTGATTTCGAGTCAGCCCCCTTGGGCCTCTTGGGTACCTTTCCGCAGCAATATTGATTATAGCATGATCATTTACAGAACGCAATACCTAGCCCTGCCTGCATGTAAACGCTATTTTAGGCATGATTTATTCTATTTCATATCCTTCATTCTGCTTACGATTTACTCATGATTTACTTACGAACTGCTCATGATTCAGCTAGATCTTCTGCTGACCGCAGCACCTTTTTCATGTTTTTCTCAAACTTCGCTCTTGGAATAAGCACGCTGTGTTTACACCCTACACATTTGATACGGATATCCATTCCCATACGAATGATCTCCATCTCATTGCTTCCGCATGGGTGCTGTTTCTTCATCTGCACGATGTCCCCGAGCTGAAAAATTTTACGCTCCACCTGTGCCATCCCCCTCATTCTGTTCTTGACCTGCTGCCTGCTCTAAGGCTGCTTGATTGCTCATCTCTTGATACTCCAGTGATTTCTTCACATCACTTTGAATCTGTCGTTCTACAGAAGATCTGGAGTTTGGCATACACTCTGCAACGATGCGAACAACGTACTCTGAGGTAGACATCGATTGAATGCCAAGTACATCTGGCACCTTCACAATGTTGAGATCACGATTCTCAATTCCCACCAGCGCTCGCTTTACCAAATGAACCGACTCATCCAAACTCAAATCAGCCTTCATTGGAATATCCACAACAGCAAGTGAATTGGACATCGAGAAGTTCGTTACACTGGCAATGGTACCATTAGGTATGATGTGCACCTCACCTTGCCAACTGACCAACTTGGTTGTTCTGAGTCCGATAACCTCAACCGTTCCTTTATACGTGCCAGTCTGAATGACATCTCCTACAGCAAATTGATCCTCTAGTATAATGAAGAAACCCGTAATTACATCTTTTACTAATCCCTGTGCTCCAAAACCGATTGCTAGTCCGAGTACACCCGCACTGGCAAGTAATGGCCCAACCTTTACATTAATCTCCGATAATACTAGCAGCACCATGATGAAGTTACACGTTATGGAGGTTGCGTTCTTCAGCAATTCACCTACCGTAACAAAACGACGAGGATTAACGCGAAGACGGCCTTCCTGCTTCTGCTTCATACTACGATCGATAATACGCGACACAATTTTAATCACAATTCGAGTAGCAATGAATATAAGCAAGATCCTCAGGGAGCTGAATAAAATATTAAACCACATATCTGCATCAGCAACTTTGTTCCATAATTGATCTGTCCAGCTTAGAGCATTTTCTATAACAGTAGGCTCATTCGAACCACCAGAAGCCGCCATATATTTAAACGACCACATTCATCCTTCCCCCTCTACATCGGTATGTTATCATAGCTGTCTTCCGTTTTGAAATAGAGGCCTCGAATCTCCACGAACTCATTCCGAATGATCTGTTGCACTCTCAGCACATCTTCCTTAGGAAACTGAATACAGAGTGCACAGCCTGCCGTAATCTCTTTCGGTGTTGGAAACAAGTCGATCTCAATCTCAGCAAATTCTAACAGCATCTCCGCTCGTAGTGCCTGCTGAGTAGAATCAAATGCAATCAACATCCAATCATCTAACCATTCGTCCATGCCCGGCTCCCTTCAATCTTACTTAGCTCCAAATTACCCTCATTGGGTCACAGCATAACCTTCTTATGAAAAAGCTTGTCCTCACCAAGTATAAAACGCTCTATCCTTCCATATACTGTTACTACCATTTCAAGGGGAAAGGATAGATCCTATGAAACCCATCTCGCATTCTTTTTCATCCCAAGATATGACCAGTTTGAAAATTCCTCATACCGATCCTGGCGTACACTCAGCTATTATTCATCGTTTAATGTTCCATCTCTACAAAGCTCATTCGTTGCAAAATGTGGTAATCGTATGCATCGGTACTGATCGATCTACCGGGGACTGCTTAGGCCCATTAGTAGGTTCAGCTCTCGCTAAATGGGACAGCCCTCTCTTTCACCTTTATGGCACACTGGATGAACCTGTACATGCTATGAATCTACAAGAAACACTGCACAAAATCCAAGCCACACACCATAATCCATACGTTATCGGAATCGATGCTTGTCTTGGACAATCCTCTAGTGTTGGCTGCATTCAAGTGGTCAATGGTCCATTGAAGCCTGGAGCTGGCGTAAATAAAGAATTACCGCCGGTCGGCGATATCCATCTGACAGGTATCGTTAACGTCGGCGGCTTTATGGAATACTTTGTTCTGCAAAATACAAGGCTCAGCTTAGTTATGCGCATGTCTGAGATTATATCCAGCAGTCTTTACTCGGCCATCCGAGAATGGCATACTCGCTCTACTCTGCTTGCTGTGCCAGAGTAATCGCTTCTTTCTCTTCAGGGGAAAGTGTATACGTGGACTCTCCCCCTTTAAGAGGTTTAGCATAGACATAAGAACCATCACGATTATAGAGACCTGTGAGGATCATACCGTCTTGATTATCGTTAATCATTGCCATGGAGAAGCTCAGATCACTACCTCTTTCACCATAAGCATTGTAACGCTTAACCCCTACTTTACCCTGCATATGGGTCAATTTCTGCATGACTGCTTGTAGCTGATTCGTTTGCAGCTTGTGTTCATCTTCAATGCTATCCATCTGAATCTTCAGATTAATTAACAACGTCTCCAGATCTTCTACTCCTGTGCCAGACATCATCGCTTCATATTTCCGTTTAAACTTACGCAACTTTGCACCCTGTGCAATGCTAGTCACCAGCAAGATTACCAATAGTAATGCCATTCCGCCAATAATCCATAGCAATTGTTCCAGAATCAGCTCATTTAGTTCAGCCATGTAGTGTAACTACCCCTCTGTTTGTTTGTTCAGATTAAGGTCTGTATCCTGTAGCATCATGCCTATATTACGAAATCACCTGATCGATCAGCCCTGGAATACAAAAACCCCTCTTAGGATTTCCTAAGTCCCTTCGTATAACCAAGTGATGCGTACCCGGGTATATCCACTCTCTTTATGTCATGGATTGAGATCATAACATGCCTAACGATGATGTATCCATGCAACTTATTTGAATCTTGTTATTTCGTGCACAGCTTCAATTAAAGTGTTCACATCACTTTGGACTGTGTTGTATCCTACACTTGCTCTAACCGCTCCACTCCGTGTAGTGCCTGCGGACTCATGTGCAAGAGGTGTACAGTGAAACCCGGAACGAACTGCAATGTTGTACTGTCGATCCAGTTTAAAAGCAAGTTGAGCTGAATCATGTCCTTCTACCGTAAACGATAACAATCCAGTACGGGGGTGTCCAACCTCTGGGCCTAACATTCGAATTCCCGGTACAGAGGCTAACCCTTCCATCATAAACTGTGTCAATTCCCATTCATGTTGGTAGATCCGTTCAGGTGTTAATTCCATCACATGCTTTACACCAGCAGCAAGACCGGCCATACCTACCGTATTAGGTGTACCAGCTTCATAACGATCGGGACGGACAGTAGGTTGTTCTATTGCTTCTGATTGACTTCCTGTCCCGCCATGAAGTAGAGGTTGCACGTCTAACTCTGGGGCAATGTAGAGTCCACCTGTCCCTTGTGGACCTAACAAACCTTTGTGACCAGGAAAGGCAAGCATATCAATGCCAAGTTGCTTCACATCAACGGGCATCACGCCAGCGCTTTGAGCAGCATCTACAAGTAAAGGAATCTGACGTTTTCGACACATCTCAGAGATTTCACCCACTGGTAAAATACTACCCAACAGATTAGAGCTATGTGTACAGACAACCAGTCGGGTGTTCGGTCGGAACATCTTCTTAAGCTCCAACAGATCAACGGCGCCCATAGCATTAACCTTTACATAATCTACGGTTACATTTCGTGATCTACGCATGTACTCCAACGGACGTCGCACAGAGTTATGTTCAGCCATAGTTGCAATAACATGGTCACCTTCGCGTAACCATCCCTGAATGGCAAGGTTCAAAGCCTCTGTCGTATTCGAACCGAGTGAAATATCATTTGCATTGCTCACACCAAACAGCGTGGATAATGCCTTTCTAGTGCTAAATAATACGCGACTCGCTTGAACAGCCATCCGATGGCTACCTCTACCTGGATTAGCTCCCGCTACATCCAAAGCCTGCATCATTGCTTCACCAACAGTAGGCGGTTTAGGCCATGATGTTGCAGCATGATCTAGATAGATGACTCTCTCCACCTCATAACCACCTCTGCTCATTCATTAAACGTAATGCTTGCATTTCACCCTAATAAATATGACATATCGTTGCTCCATCGTACAGAGGCGATATGTCATCCCATGAGAAAGCCCCGCATGTTGTTATCGAGCGTGAAACATCATCTATTGCAGCAGTTCGAGTAGCCGCTCTAGATCTTGTTTACTGTAGTAGTTGAGCTCAATTTTACCTTTTTCCTTGTTGCTATGCTTGATTTTCACAGTTGTTTTGAACCGCTCCCGAAGGGACTCCTCCACTGTATCAATGAATGGATCCTTCTTCTTCAGTTTAGATTTCGCTTTGCCCTCGAGTGCTTTAGCGCGATCCAACTGTTGAACTGCTTCTTCCAACTCACGCACACTCCATTGTTGCTCAATGGTTTGTTTAGCAAGTTGTTTCATCATATCAAGATCCTTCACACCTACAATGGCACGAGCATGACCCATTGATAGTGTTCCACGTGAAACATGATCCTTCAATTCATCCGGTAAAGATAACAATCTCAAGAAATTAGCAATATGGGATCGAGATTTGCCCACCTTTACAGACAGCTCTTCCTGAGTCAAGGCGAACTGATCCATGAGCCCTTGATAGGCAACTGCAACTTCCATAGCATTTAGGTTCTCACGCTGAAGATTCTCGATCAGTGCGATTTCCATAACCTGCTGATCACTGAAATTACGAACTACTGCTGGTACAGTAGCATTTCCGCAATATTGAGAAGCTCTGAAACGCCGTTCACCAGCAATAATCTCATACCCTCTCAACACGGTACGTACGATGATCGGCTGTATTACCCCATGCTGGCGAATGGACTCAGCCAACTCATGAATTGCATCCTCATCAAATACTTTTCGAGGTTGATAAGGGTTTGCCCGCAATTGACTAATCGGGATCTCAACGACTTTGTCATCATCATTAATTGAAAGCGATGGAATGAGGGCATCCAGACCTTTTCCGAGCCGCTTACTCATATGATATCACTTCCTTTGCGAGCTCTAGATATACTTCTGCTCCCCGGGAACGGGGATCGTACGTAATAATCGACTGTCCATGAGATGGTGCTTCACTAAGCCGAACATTACGCGGGATAATCGTTGAATACACTTTTTGCTGAAAATACTTCTTAACTTCTTCAATGACTTGAATTCCCAGATTCGTACGCGCATCAAACATCGTAAGCAACACGCCTTCGATCTGCAAAGAGGTGTTCAGATGTTTCTGAACCAAACGAACGGTATTGAGCAGTTGGCTCAAACCTTCAAGTGCATAATACTCACACTGAATCGGAATGATCACCGAATCGGAGGCGGTCAACGAGTTAATCGTCAACATGCCAAGGGATGGTGGGCAATCGATCAGTATGTAATCATAATTGTTTTTCACCATGGCGAGTGATTTTTTCAGGCGAACTTCGCGTGATATCGTAGATACCAATTCAATCTCGGCTCCAGCGAGCTGAATGGTTGCAGGAATAATATGAAGTCCTTCGATTTGAGTTTCTACAATAGCCTGCTGAGGATGAACTTCATTAATGATGACATCATATATGCAATTAGCCACATCTGCTTTATTGATTCCGACTCCGCTGGTTGTGTTCCCCTGAGGGTCTATATCGACAAGTAGTACTCTTTTCCCGAGTGAAGCCAGTCCTGCACCCAAGTTAACAGATGTTGTCGTTTTCCCCACACCGCCCTTTTGATTTGCTACGGCCATAATCTTAGACAATACCTTCACCTCAAATAAATAGGAGTCTTTTCTTGTAGGTTATAAGCTACATTTAACACCAAGCAGGTGGCTATCGTCCACACAACAACAACTACCATTTCCTCTATCAATGTCATTCTCCGTGCTATAGACAGAAAAAGCGGCCTATTGCCGCCTGAAGCTTCAATTATTTGCGTTTCGGGATATGGATAACGATTTCATAATGATCCTCGTGGTCTTCTTCTTTCGTTTTGATATCCAGACCAGAACCGGAAACCATATCAATCGATTGGCGAATCGTATTCAGTGCAAGTCTAACGTCCTTGGTGAATGAAATACGTTTCGATTTTTTAATTTTAGAGGCTTCTTTGTAGAAGGCAACACGTGCTTCCGTTTGCTTCACATTGAGTTCTTTTTCAATAATTTCAGCAAGCAGCTTCATCTGTAATTCTTCTGTATCTAGTGAAAGTAACGCTCTTGCATGTCGTTCGGAGATTTTCCGTTCCATTAGAGCTGCTTTAATACCTTCAGGAAGCTGTAACAAACGAATTTTGTTGGCAATCGTCGACTGACTCTTACCCAAACGCTGTGCTAGACTCTCTTGTGTCAACTGATGCAAATCAATTAGTTTCTGATAGGCCACCGCTTCTTCGATCGATGTTAGTCCTTCACGCTGCAAGTTCTCAATCAATGCAATGGATGCAGCCTGTGAGTCGTTGAATTCACGTACAATGGCTGGAATATGATCCAGACCAAGCTTTCGAACTGCACGCCAGCGACGTTCACCAGCAATAATCTCATATGATCCATTTCGTACGCGGACGACAATAGGTTGGATAACCCCATGTGTCTTGATCGTCTGCAACAACTCGTCAATTTTTTCATCATCAAAGATCGTACGGGGTTGATACGGGCTGCTCACAATTTCATTGACCGGAATTTGTTTTATCTCGTCTCCGTTATTGCGATCCGCCAAACCAAACAACTTCGAAAATTGTTCTTTCATTCCGTATATTACCACCTAGTTTCGTAATAGCTCCTGCTGTAATGCAGGTGCTTCTTATTCAATATGCGACCCCATATATACCGTCGTTTGTCGAATAAGTTTTGCCTGTACTAACACTTCCTAATTCAATGACTTACTGTATGAAATGTCTATTCATCTATATCAATCTATGATCTCTGAACCAGAGAATCGGATACTTCTATTCTATCATCTTTTCTATCATAATCCTATGTTTACCTATTCTTTAAACGCTCTTAATTTTCCTGCTTTTTATTCATTCAAATTGAACAATACGGAAGAGGTATTTTCTTTTCGGAGGGTATTTCTTTCACTATATGGTTAGCCGTTTCCCTTACGTATTTTAGAAAAGAAGAATGTTTCACGTGAAACATCACCTGCTGAAGGTGCTATCTACACGGCAATGATCTCCATTCGTTAAATATCACACGTTCCATTGATAAAAGAATCACATTTTCGACTTTATATTCCAATCCAGTCAGCCATGCCTCAAACAAGCTTAAACCTATAAATTAACTTACTCGCAGATGAATGATTTAAACTCCTCACACTTTAAACTCTACTCAGTATTCGTTTTTGGTTATACCCATCCCTCAACTGTATTCACATCCACAAAAAAATAGTGCACTCTGCTAATGCGTTGCATTAACAAAGATGCACTATTGTACTTAATCTGCTTGAGCTACCTGTAATTACACCAAAGGTGTTTTCAGTGGTGTACCTGGTTTGCGTGGATACTTATGAGGTGTTTTATCAAACTTCTGAACGAGAATAATATGACGCTCAGATTCCTCCACCGGTAGCTGGAATGGATGGACTGCTTTTACTCGTCCCTTCAACTGGTTGAAGCTGAACTCCGCTTCCTTCATCTCTTCGCGCGGGTCGCCACCCTTCATCGCAGCGAAGAATCCACCTTTGCGTACAAATGGCAGGCAGAATTCATTCAATACAGCTAGCTTGGCAACTGCTCGTGCCGTAACGAGATCATAACTATCCCGATACCCTTCTTTACGTCCAAGCTCTTCTGCTCGTCCATGGATCAATTCAACGTCTGTCAGACCAAGATGATCCACCACATGCTGCAAGAAACCGATACGCTTATTCAATGAATCAATAATTGTTAACTTTAAGTGTGGAAAACAAATCTTAAGTGGCAATCCCGGGAAGCCCGCTCCCGATCCGATATCAGCCAGCTTTTCAACTTTGGAAATATCCGTGTAAAAAGCTAGGGACACCGAATCATAAAAATGCTTCGTATAAACCTGTTCCCGCTCAGTGATGCCCGTCAGATTCATCTTTTCATTCCAGGTAACAAGATCCTGAAAGTATAATTCAAACTGTTCCAGCTGAAGTTCATTCAGCTCTAATCCATGTTCTTTCAAACGCAACTGTAGTTGCTGTTGGATAGCGTCCATTATTGTCCCCTTGCTGCGGTTACACGGTTATAATGCTCCAAGTAGACAAGCAAAATGGAGATATCTGCTGGTGTAACCCCAGCGATACGGGAAGCTTGCCCAATCGAGATTGGACGAATCGTAGAGAGCTTTTGCTTCGCTTCCATCGCAAGTCCGTGAACTTCATTATATTCAATCGTATCCGGAATCTTCTTCTTCTCCATCTTTTGCAAACGTTCCACGTGGATCAATTGTTTCTCAATATAACCCGCATATTTGATTTGAATTTCGACTTGTTCTTTCATATCAGCAGTCAGTTCAACTTCAGGTGGTGAGATCTGCTCGATCCAGTCATACCCCAGTTCAGGACGACGCATCAAGGTTAGCAATGTGCTTCCATCCTGAATCGGTGTTGAGCCCGCTTCTTCAAGTTTCGCATTAACTTCCACAGGACGTACTTTTGCTACTTTCAGACGCTCAACTTCAGCATCTACTTTAGCTTTTTTATCGAGGAATTTTGCGTAACGTTCTTCGGTGATCAATCCGATATCATGACCAATTTCAGTCAAACGAAGATCAGCGTTATCATGACGAAGCAACAAGCGGTATTCCGCACGTGATGTCAGCAAACGATATGGCTCATTGGTTCCTTTTGTTACGAGGTCGTCAATCAGAACTCCAATGTATCCTTGGGAACGATCAAGAATAACTGGCTCTTTCCCCTGCACTTTACGTGCCGCATTAATACCTGCCATTACACCTTGCCCAGCTGCTTCTTCGTAGCCAGATGTACCGTTAATCTGTCCTGCAGTGAACAGACCTGGTAAACGTTTTGTTTCGAGCGAAGGCCAGAGCTGTGTAGGTACCATTGCATCGTATTCAATCGCATAGCCGTTACGCATCATTTCTACTTTTTCCATACCTGGGATGGAACGTAGAACAGCCAGCTGAACGTCCTCTGGCAGACTTGTCGATAGACCCTGCACATAGTATTCCGATGTGTTTTTACCCTCTGGTTCAAGGAAAATCTGATGTTTCGGTTTATCGCTAAATCGAACAATCTTATCTTCAATCGATGGGCAATAACGCGGGCCTGTACCTTCAATGACACCCGAGAACATTGGCGCACGGTGTAGATTATCGTTAATAATCTGATGAGTTTCAACAGATGTATATGTCAGCCAACAAGGCAATTGCTCATTGTCAGAAGATTCTGTTTCGTAAGAAAAGAATTTCGGCTCGTCATCGCCTGGTTGGATTTCGGTTTTGCTAAAATCAATCGTGTCCTTGTGCACACGAGGTGGTGTACCTGTTTTGAAACGAACCAGATCGAAGCCAAGCTCACGCAAATGCTCGGACAATTTGAGTGATGGCTGTTGATTGTTCGGTCCACTTTCATACATCAATTCACCCATGATTACTTTACCGCGTAGATAGGTTCCTGTAGTCAGGACGACCGCCTTAGCACGATACTCAGTGCCAGTCTGTGTCACTACACCTACACACTTATCATCCTCTACGATAAGACGGTCTACCATACCTTGGCGCATGGTCAGATTACGTTCATTCTCCATCGTTTCTTTCATTTTGTGCTGGTAAGAGAATTTATCTGCTTGAGCGCGCAGTGCGTGCACTGCCGGCCCTTTACCTGTGTTTAGCATCCGCATCTGGATAAATGTTTTGTCGATGTTTCGACCCATTTCTCCACCAAGTGCATCAATTTCACGCACAACATGCCCTTTTGCTGGTCCACCAATGGATGGGTTACAAGGCATGAAGGCCACCATATCCAGATTGATCGTGATCATCAGTGTTTTGGAACCCATACGTGCTGCCGCTAGTGCAGATTCTACACCTGCATGTCCTGCGCCAACGACGATAACATCATAACTACCGCCATCAAAAGCCATTCTTGTTTACCCCCTTATACCGTCGCACACCTTATATGATATACGATCGGTTCTAACAACTAGACGTCTGACTGCCTAATCGTAAATTGAATTTTGAAAAATCCGTAACATCTATATCAAAACAATAGGTCATTGTTCATCTAACTCTAAAATACATCACCTATAATAGGGATTGAACTCATCTATCATACACCTTTTTGATACACGTGCAAGCCTGCAAATTTTACTTTCCTAGACAGAACTGGGAGAAAATCTGATCAATCAATGCATCATGTGCTGTATCTCCTACAATTTCACCTAGGTGCTCCCAAGCGAGTCGCACATCAATCTGAATCATATCAATAGGAATGAACTGTTCTGCTGCCTCATATGCGTCTACAAGAGACTGTTTGGCCTTTTTGAGCAACGCAATATGACGCACATTACTAACATATGTGAGATCCGCCGACTCCAGTTTACCGCTGAAGAACAATGTTGAGATTGCTTCTTCCAAGCGATCTACACCGAGATCATCTTTTACCGACATCGGTACAATGCGATCTTCTGGAATATACCGAAGCAACACATCACGATCTGCCTGCGGAGTTAAGTCCATTTTATTCATAATGATAATTGATTGTCTACCGCGGATTTGTTCCAACAATTCAATCTCATCCACATGCAGAGGCTCAGCCGCATTAATGACCATCAATAGAAGATCAGCATCATTAACTGCAGAGCGGGAACGTTCGACACCAATCTTCTCAACGACGTCCATCGTCTCACGAATGCCGGCTGTGTCGAGCAACTTGAGCGGGATATTATTAATCGTAACAAACTCTTCAATAACATCTCGCGTTGTACCCGGAATATCTGTGACGATTGCTCGATTATCTTGAGCAAGTGCATTGAGCAATGAGGATTTCCCTACATTAGGTCGTCCAACAATGGCTGTTGTAATCCCTTCACGCAGTATTTTGCCCTGTTCAGCGGTGACTAGCAATTTATCAATTTCAGTCATGACTAGACTGGATTTTTCCTTAATAAAATCAGCCGTGAGTGACTCCACATCATGCTCCGGGTAGTCAATGTTCACTTCGATATGTGCCAGCGTTTCGACCAGTGTGTGTCTTAGATCACGAAGCTTACTAGATAGCTTGCCCTCCACTTGCTTCAGAGCAACGGAGAAAGCACGGTCTGATTTGGAACGGATGAGATCCATAACGCCTTCTGCCTGTGACAGATCGATTCGCCCATTAAGAAACGCCCGCTTAGTGAACTCACCCGGCTCAGCCAGACGAATATCAAGCTGGAGTAACAGATCCATTACACGTTTGACAGATACAACACCACCATGGGCACTGATCTCCACCACATCTTCTGTTGTAAATGATCTTGGAGCACGCATCACGGTAACTAGTACCTCTTCAACCTTTTCTCCCGTACTTGGTTCAATGATGTGACCATAGTGAACGGTATGGGATTCAGCCTGTGTTAATGGTGTTTTACTGCGAAAAATTTTCTCTGTCTCTGATACTGCATCCGGGCCGCTGATCCGGATCACGGCAATTCCCGCTTCTCCGACAGCCGTTGATATTGCTGTGATCGTATCACTGATCATGGTTATCTCTCCTTGCTCTATTTTCAAATTGCCGCCCAGGATTGGACGCCATATCATTTCTAATAAAAGGCTTACGCTTACCTCATGGGTAGTTAAATATAAAAGGCTTTTGTACGAAAAAAGCAATGGCTTCTGCACGGGGCAGGCAGCCATTGCGTCTTCAATTTCGTGTTATTTCGTCATAATGACCACACGCCGATTGGGCTCCTCGCCCTTACTATATGTCTTAATCTGCGGGTTATTTTGCAGTTTCGCATGAATCACTTTGCGCTCTAGTGGTGGCATTGGCTCTAGTACAACTTCCTTACCAGAACGAATGGCTTGTCCAGCTAATCGCTCAGCCAGATCCTCCAGCGTCTTCCGTCTACGTTGACGGAAGTTCTCTGCATCAAGCACAATGCGTACGAAACTCTCCGAATAACGATTGGCTACAATGTTTGTTAGATATTGAAGAGCATCTAGCGTTTGCCCACGTCTGCCAATGATCATGCCGAGATCTTCTCCAGCAATATTGAAGACATGTCCATCGCGCTGTTTCTTGATATGCACCTCAACATCCAGTCCCATACCTGCTGCCACTTCTTTTAAGAAAGCAGCCGCTTCCTCATAGGGATTTTTAGCTGCGACATCCTCAGGTGCTTCATGCATCTGAGAGATAGACGCGGCTGGCTTGATCGGCTCTGTTACGACTTCGGGTACAGGGAGAAGCTTAACTTCTACTTTCGCCGCCTTTACTCCGATCAAACCCAGGAATCCTTTTGACGGCTGCTCTAACACTTGTATCTCGACCTTGTCCCGGCTCACGCCAAGCTCAGCCAATCCTTGGTTTACAGCATCTTCAATGGTTTTTCCTGACGCAATGACTTTGGTCATTTCGATTTTTTGGCCCCTTTCGACCCTTTTCCAGAGACGGTCGCTTTGCCACCGTTTTTGCGTTTAGCTCCTTTTTTGGAAGAGCTGTTCTGCTTCACGTTGACCTCAGCCACGACTTTATCATTATTCCGGTAAAGGAAATAGTTTTGTACGATCGTGTAGATATTACTGTAGAACCAGTAGAGCGGCAAGGCGGACGGGAACTGATACGACATAACGAAGATCAGAATCGGGTACACCCATAGCATGAACTGCATTGGACCGATCTGCTGTGCTGGGTTCATACGCATCATCATCCATGTTTGAATGAATGTAGTGATGGCAGCGAGCACTGGCAAAATAAACAGGTGATCCGGTTCTCCGAGTTGAAGCCACAAGAAATCGTGAGTTCTTAGACTGGAGTTTCCGTAAATGGAGTTATAAAGTGCGATGTAAATCGGCATCTGAATGATAAGAGGCAGACACCCGGCCATCGGATTAACTTTGTTCTCCTGAAACAACTTCATCGTTTCTTGCTGAACTTTCTCAGGTGTATCTTTATACTTGGCTTGAATCTCCTTAAGTTGCGGCTGAATAGCCTGCATTGCTTTGGAGCTGCGAACTTGCTTCATCGTCAATGGTAAAATCAATGTCCGGACAATAAGCACCATGACTAGGACAGCTAGTCCATATTCGCCGCTGAACCATTCTGCGAACGTATCGAGTGCATAAGAGAACCAGTAGACTACATTACTTTGCCAGAATGAATCACTGTTCTTCAGATCTTCTGTAGTAACCCCGGCTCCTTGCGGAGTACATCCAGCTAATACAGCGACCATTGCAATAACTGCAATGAGGAGAATCCACTTCCCCTTTGATGTCTTCAATCGCGACACTTCATAACCCCTCTCTTAACCATTCCATTCCACCGTAAATCATACCATAATTAGGAGGACAAATAAACCAAGGCTTACCTTTTATTAGGCTTCAAAAGAGCCGCCTTGCGCATCACATGCATCAAGCTTTTCTCCATCTCCTGATAGGTCATGTCCAGCGCACCTTTTCTGACAATAAAGATCAGATCCATTTGCGTAACAATCTCTTTCTCGTGATGCCGTATAATTTCCTTAATCATGCGTCTCATCCGGTTGCGTACGACAGCGTTTCCGATTTTCTTGCTGCATGATACACCTACTCGGAATTGCTCAGTATCTTTACGGCGGCAGCCATACACCACAAACTGATGATTGGCAAACGATTTCCCATACCGGTATACGCGGCTAAAGTCCGCCCGGTTTCGTAAACGCAGTCTTTTGTACACGGCGCTTCTCCTTGCTGTTCTCCACCATCATGTATTGACGGAGGCCTCATTACTGATTTAGTATAGGCTTTCTTGAATGACAGTAAACTGTCTTAATCACAACTTCATCACGAATCAATGACGACTGAGTACTCGAATTGGACACCCATTCTATTGCGATGAGTATGAATCACTTGCACTGAGGGCAAGCCTTGACCCTGGATTACTATGAATCGGTCATTTCTGCCAAAACAAATTGTTCTATATATATTAAGGTACGTTTTCAAAAAAAGTACGCTTTCGAAAACCTTCAACATACATTTCGGTTGTGCATTCTGACTTTTCGAAGTCAATTCAGACCAGATCTGTAGAAGCATCAAGTCCGAATTGATCTGATATTAAGAAAAAAAAGACCACCTCGGTGGTCTTCACATGCATTAAGCACTCAGGACTTTACGGCCTTTCAGGCGACGTGCAGCCAAAACTTTACGGCCGTTGCTTGTGCTCATTCTTTTCCGGAAACCATGAACTTTTTTACGTTTGCTAACGTTCGGTTTGAATGTAGGTCTCAATGTATTGCACCTCCTTACAAGGAAATACTTATGTGATGAATCATTTTCATCTTCACAGAAAACACCTTTATATATTTAACCACGAACAACTGGAAAAGTCAACTGAAATCCACACGACTCCTCCCTCTTTCTAAACGCCGTTGTCATCTACGATCTGGCACTCTTCCTGAACAGCTGGAATTTCCAATTGGCACATACGGTTAACTCGCCAAAAAGTTATCCCCACCGACCTTCCTAAAATCACTGTTTATCGTGATATCAGGTTATCCACACCTCAAAATATTGATCATTACCTCATTATTATACTCTTTTGAGTTATTCACATGTGGATAATGATATTAAATTATCTGAATTGTTTGTGTCCTTTTCGATCGGGGTAATCTTTACTTGCGAATTAACGACAAAAATTGCATGCCAGATTTTCTCGGAAATGCTCCTTGCTGCTGCGTATATTTAAAATTGAATGTATCCGCTTTATCGGTGAGGTTTACAAGTTTTCAAGAAAGGTGTAGGATACAAATTACATCTTGTATACAAGTATACTTATTGGTGTTTTCCCTGACCTTAATGATGACCAATTGTCGCCCTATAATTCTTGTCGATTATGATCACATATGCTCATTCAATAAACGGTTATGCTATGATCAATAGGAACTGATTATTTGAATAGGAGCGTTACCTACTATGCTGTTTCCATCTTCTTGGTTGCAAGGTGCTTCCCGAGGGGAAGCGATTGCCTGCGAACTAAGGCTGCGTATTATTAGCGGAACCCTTCGTCCTGAAGAGGTTTTATCAGAGAATCGCATTGCCGCTGATTTTGATAGTAGCCGTTCACCAGTGCGTGAGGCCTTGAGAACATTGTCTAATGAAGGACTAATTCGTCTGGAACGAATGGGCGTGGTTGTCCTCGGATTGAAAATTAAAGACGTCGAAGAGTTATATGATGTCCGTTTTCTAATTGAAAGCTTTGTCCAACAACGGCTAGCAAGGGCCGTTCCAGATCAATTAATTACACAACTCCATAATATCATCGACAAAATGGAGCTGGCTGGACGCCATCAAGATGCGGTTGAGTTTGCTTACCAGGATCTAACTTTTCACGAGACGATTATTGAAGCCGCTGAGCATTCTCGTATTTCACATCTCTGGCGAAGCATCCGATATGTTGTGATGACGGTCATGTTACTTACAACGAAAGAAGTATTTAATCAAGGCGAGCAGAAAGTAAGCGCTGTAATTGAGAAACACCGTTTGTTAATTCAAGCCCTTGAGTCTGGAGATAAAAGCTTAATTCAGGCGGGCGTGCGCCAATACTTCAAGGATTCCGGCAAAACTTTACACGATAGCTTTGATATATGATGATCGGATGGCTAACCATTGTAATCGTCAAGCTCTTCCAAACGAACGATCCCTCTACAACCTGATTGATCATGGGGTGTGTACTCGGATTGCAATCATTTTCGAAAGAATGATTGCGCTTTAAGTTGTCGACAAGTATACAAAATGCGATTTATTTTCATTTTTGAGGCATATTAAAGGAAAATGACCACTGCTTTTTTATTTAAGGGCATGCGTAAGTTCATTCTTTACTGCATACGTGCCCGTCATTTATTTGTAAGCGTTATATACAACATGAGAAGAAGGAGCATACAGCATGAGCACTCTATTTGGACTATCCCACAATGCTACTTTACTGGTATGGACATTGATCGCCATTGTTTTTCTAATCGTATTGATCTCCAAATATAAATGGAATCCATTTATCACCCTCTTATTATCTGCATTAATGCTCGGTTTACTTACAGGCATGAAACCCGCCGACGTAATCTCGTCAATTACGGGTGGTCTTGGCGGCACGCTTGGTACCATTGCAATTGTTATTGGTCTCGGTACTATGCTGGGCAAAATGATGGCTGAATCTGGCGGAGCTGAACGCATCGCTACTACCCTGGTGGATCGATTTGGTATGAAACGTGTGCACTGGGCGATGATGATCGTTGGTTTTATCGTAGGTATCCCCGTTTTCTTCGAAGTCGGTGTCATTCTGATGATCCCAATCATCTTCACCGTTGCCCGTAAAACAAATATGTCCTTGCTCCAGATTGGTATTCCTATTTTGGCTGGTTTATCCACAGTACATGGTCTCGTTCCCCCTCATCCGGCGCCTATGATTGCAATTGAAGCGTTCAGCGCAGATCTGGGAAAGACGATTTTGTATTCCCTTATAGTAGGTATTCCGACAGCAATTATTGCAGGACCCTTGTTTGGTAAGTTTATCGGCAAAAGGGTACACACTGAACCACCCGCAGAGCTGGCTGAGCAGTTTGCTACCAAAACAAGCAGTAACCTGCCCGGATTTGGTATTACGCTCTTTACCATTTTGCTGCCGGTTATTCTAATGCTGATCGGTTCAATTGCAAGTATCATTGACCCCAATGTTACAAGTGGCTTCACAGTGTTTAGTGAGTTTATCGGCAATGAGATCATTGCCCTGCTCATTTCGGTTGTCTTCGCCCTCTTTTCGCTCGGCTTTGCACGTGGTTTCACCAAGCACGATCTGTCTCGCTTCACTAGCGAATGTCTGGCGCCTACGGCGACCATTATTCTCATTATTGGTGGCGGTGGTGCATTCAAACAGGTACTAATCAACAGTGGTGTAGGTAATGCCATTGCTGAGGTCGCTACCCATGCCAACATTAACGTGATCTTGTTCGCTTGGCTTGTTGCAGCCCTGATTCGTGTAGCTACGGGTTCAGCGACCGTTGCGATGACAACCGCAGCTGGCATTGTGGCTCCGGTTCTTGCACTTACGCCAGGTGCCAACATTGAACTGGTCGTACTCGCTACTGGCGCAGGTTCACTTGTGTTGTCCCATGTGAATGATGCAGGCTTCTGGATGATCAAAGAATTCTTCAATATGAGTGTCGCACAGACGCTCAAAACGTGGACTGTTATGGAAACACTATTATCTGTCGTGGGACTGATCTTTATTTTGCTGCTAAGTACAGTGGTATAAATGAAAATTCATTATAGAGTTTAGATTCGATTCCGTAACCGGAGAAAGAAGGTTAGATCAACGTGACCAACTATATGATTGGAATAGATATCGGTACCACCAGTACCAAGTCCGTTTTATTCACGGAACAGGGCGAAGTCGTTAGTACCTCGACACAAGAATATCCACTCTATACACCTGCCCCTGATGTGGCTGAGCAAGACCCTGAGGAGATCGTACAGGCTGCCATCCGCTCTGTGCGTGGAGTCATGGATCTAAGTGGTGTTATGGCCAAGCAAGTCTTATTTGTGTCTTGCAGCTCAGCTATGCATAGTGTCATTGCAATGGGAGAGGACGACAAACCGCTAACCCGCTGCATCACCTGGGCTGATAATCGAAGTGCAGCTTGGTCAGCCAAGCTGCAGGAGAACGGAGTAGGACACCGCATCTACCTTCGGACAGGTACACCCATTCATCCGATGTCTCCTCTCACCAAATTAATGTGGCTTCGCCATGACGAACCTGATCTTTTTCAGAGCACAGCCAAATTTATATCTATTAAAGAGTATTTGTTCTTCCGTTTATTTGGACAATATATCGTCGATCATTCCATCGCTTCCTGCACCGGACTGCTCAATTTAGAACAGCTGGACTGGGATGCGGAGGCTCTTGCAATCGCAGGCATTACGCCAGGTCATTTATCCACACTCGTGCCTACCACACATACAATAGAGGGAATGCATCAAGAATGGGCTGAAAAAATGGCTCTCTCCCCCTCTACCCCCTTTGTAATTGGGGCAAGTGACGGGGTATTGTCCAACCTCGGCGTAAATGCCATAGAGCCTGGTGTAGTCGCTGCAACTATCGGTACCAGTGGTGCAATTCGAACGGTCGTTGACCGCCCAGTTACCGACCCCAAAGGTCGGACGTTCTGTTACGCACTCACAGAGAATCTGTGGGTTATCGGTGGTCCTGTCAATAACGGTGGGATGCTATTCCGTTGGGTGCGCGATGAATTCGCAGCGTCTGAAGTAGAAACCGCGAAGCGGCTCGGCATTAACTCCTATGACGTGTTAACCAAAATTGCCGAACGTGTTACTCCCGGATCTGAAGGGCTCCTCTTCCATCCGTACCTTTCGGGCGAACGTGCCCCATTATGGAATCCAGACGCTCGTGGATCATTTTTTGGCTTAACCCTTCACCATCAGAAGGAGCATATGATACGTGCAGTGCTTGAAGGGGTTATTTTCAACCTCTACACCGTTCTGCT
The DNA here is from genome assembly GCF_036884255.1 of Paenibacillus tundrae. NCBI lineage: Bacteria > Bacillati > Bacillota > Bacilli > Caryophanales > Paenibacillaceae > Paenibacillus > Paenibacillus tundrae. The sequence continues at coordinate 6,533,432 of NZ_CP145605.1, forward strand.
CGCGATGGAAGAACAGATTGGACAGCCTACCTCTATTCAGGCTACAGGTGGCTTTGCGCGCTCTCCGCTATGGCGCCAGATGATGTCTGACATATTCAATCAAGAAGTGGTCGTGCCTGAAAGCTTCGAAAGCTCCTGTCTTGGGGCTGTTGTCCTTGGACTTTACGCAACAGGGCGAATTAAGTCACTTCATGCCGTTTCTTCAATGGTAGGTACAACCCACCGTCATACACCTATTAAAGAGCATGCCTCCCTCTATCAAGAGCTGCTGCCCATCTATATTCGCATCTCTCGCAAACTAGAAGAGGAATACGCCGATATTGCCGAATTCCAGCGTAAGATGTCTGCTAGTCATTTATAGATGGTTCGCTGATCTGACTTATTTCGCATTCTAAATGCAAGAGCCAACAACCGTTCGGTTGTTGGCTCTTCTTCTTTTACATAATTAACTAGATAACTCGTCTTCCTCTATTACTATCTCCAGCGCTTTTTATCACAATTTCGACCAACTTCTATTTAATAAATATCCTATTACAGGCAACCCGCTTCTTCCTCTTTTTGGCCTCAATTATGTGTACATTCTCATGTCGGATCTCTATCTGATCAACTCAGCAATCATGATAAGGAATTCCACCTTACATATACTTCTATTTTCAATAATCAATAAGCCTCTTAAAGATGGAGCACATCTGTGAGGAACAACCCTAATTAGTTTCAGCGTCTGGAACAACCCATATTCACTTTGCAGTTATCCACAATCATGTTATTCACAAACGAAGAATACTTTTGCACACATTTTGGCATCATTTGACGGATAACCTGTGTATAAAATAATTTTGACTTTAGGGTTGCTATGTCGAAACTTAAACAATTTATAAACAATATATTGTGTTGTGGTTAAAAATTATACACAAGTTATTGAATTTGTGGATAAAATCACGCGATACGTTGAAATGCGGGGCTTCTTTTGCTATGATTGTATTACTTTTGGATGTGAATATGTGATCTGACCCATAATATTATCAACAGCCTGTGGATAAAGTTGTGAACAATTTTCCGTTGTTCATTCTTTTTTTGTTTTCGACCTGTGGAGGTTTGGGGATAAATTCAGGCAATATATCTCGTATTTCGACACTGCAACATGGCTTAAGCCACACTTGGAACATGTAAAAGGAGTGACAGTCT